>JAUVKP010000168.1 GCA_030596185.1 Fidelibacterota bacterium
TGACGAATAGCAATAGTTACATGTTCAGAGTTCGGGTAGTAGGTAAGAAGGTTCTGGAATTCACCGACAGCTGAGCGCATTTTGCCCATCTTGAAATAACAGAAACCCAGCTTTAATTGAGTGTCGTCGTATTTATCAAAGGCATTCGTATTAAAGACCATGTTAAAAGCATTGAAAGCTTTTTTATATTGACGAAGTGCGTAGTAACTTTCGCCGATCCAGTATTGGATATTTCCTGCCAATAAATGCTTAGGTTGATTTACAAGAAGTCCTTCAAATATTTCAACGGCATCATTATAGCGTTGATAATAGAACTTATTCAAAGCTTCTTTATAATCATTCATGAATTTATCGATCTTAACAATTTCTCTAACTTTGATCTCAGGTACGACAATTTCAGGTTTGACAATAATCTCAGCAATTTCATCTTCCGGCAATACTTTAGCAAGTTCTTCTAGTGTTTCAACCGTTTGTTCAGCAATGACCTTTTTTGATCCAAAGAAGATCGGCATGCTGTTTAATTCCTGCAAATAACCATTCATACGTGATATTACACCGATCAGAGTATCGGTCCGCATTTCCATGATCATATTTTCAGCTTCAAGGCGATCCAGCTTCGCATGTAATTTGGTGGTGCGAGAAATATAATATTCATCCATGGAGGCAAAAGCCAGTGTCATGGTATCTTTCAGATTCTCAATCTTCCTATCAAGAAGATTGATATTTGTATTGTCGCTAGAAATAATGATAGACTCACTTGAAGCTGCAGAAGCTTTTGTGCTGGCACATCCGGAAAAGGTGACGGCAATAAAAACAATAATCGTTAATGGAAAAAGTATTCTCTTCATAAAAGACCTCATTTAATTTTATTTCCAAAAATATTAAAAAAAAACCCAGTTAACAAAAATTATTTTAATTTTATGTGATTATTTAGGGGGTTTTTGCTTATTTTATGGAAAAGTGAGGTATTATGAACATAAAAGAAGTAAAACTGGTTGAATTTCAAAATGATATGCTGGCAGAGATGGTCAAAAATGTATTGAATGATAAGGGTATATTTTTCAGAGCTAAAAGCGATATCATGCAATCTGCTCTCATTGTGGAAGGGAATGCCGCTTCCGGTGCTTTTACAATTATCTATGTAAAAGAAAATGATTTGCAGGCTGCACAGGATGCCATTGCAGGTATGGTATAGGAAAAATTATGCAAAAACTGAGAACAATTAAAGGAACACACGATATTTTGCCTTGGGATATTTTCAAGTGGCAAAAGATAGAATCTGTTTTAAGAGAAGTATTCGCATCTTACGCTTATAAAGAGATCCGTACACCTGTTTTTGAAAAAACAAAATTATTTTCACGAGGGGTGGGTGAGTTTTCCGATATCGTCAGCAAGGAGATGTATAGTTTCGAGGATAAGGGCGGTGATAACTTGACCCTGCGTCCCGAATTGACGGCTTCGGTCGCACGTTCCTATATTCAACATAATTATCAACAGGAATCATCTCTCCATAAATTATGGTATTTTGGCCCTTTGTTTAGACAAGAACGTCCCCAAGCCGGTCGTCAGCGCCAGTTCCATCAGTATGGGATCGAAGTGATTGGTTCACCGCATCCCGAAGCCGATGCCGAAGCTATTGATATTGCCTGCTCAGTTTATCGTAAACTTGGACTGAAGAATTGGGAACTCCATATCAACTCGATCGGAAGTATTGAGGCAAGAAAAGTCTATATGGATGTACTCCGTGATTCTTTAGATGCACATAAAGGTGAGCTTTGCGAAACTTGTCAGGGTCGGTTTGACGGCAATATACTCCGTCTTTTCGATTGCAAGAATAAGGTTTGTCAGGATATCATGAAAGATCATGCTCCTTCTATTCTGGATCATCTCTCTGAAGAAGATAAAAAGCACTTTGAACAAGTTAAAAAACTTCTGGATGCAGCCGAAATAAATTACACCATTAATCCTACTCTGGTTCGGGGTTTAGATTATTACACACGTACAACCTTTGAGATAAAAGGGACTGCCTTAGGGGCACAAGATGCCCTTTGTGGCGGCGGACGCTACGATAAACTGATCAGCGATCTTGATGGACCTGAAACTCCGGCAGTCGGTTTTGCCGCGGGCATAGAGCGACTGGTACTTGCCATGGATGCCGAAGAACTGTTTGATGTTGATCTGAGTTTTGTAGATCTCTATGTTGCTCCCATGGATATTGCTTGTCTTGAGGGAATTACACCTGTCGTTCATTCATTGCGTGAAAAAGGTTTTCGTGTGCATCTTGAGCTTATGCGGCGTTCCGTGAAAGCTATGATGCGTGACGCTAATCGACAAAATGCCCGTTGGGTAGCTGTGGTTGGCGAACAAGAATTACAAAGCGGAAATCTGAAATTAAAAAATATGCAAGAAAACATTCAACAAGAAACAAGCTTGAATGAAATTGAAAACATCTTGATCAAATGAATAAAATACTATGAAAAAATTTGACTTTATTAAAGATTACTTTTCCGATGCAAAACCCGAGCTTGGCATAGTTCTTGGAAGTGGATTAAATAATCTTCTCGATTCCATTGATATTGAAAAAACATTATCCTATGCCGATATTCCGGGATTTCCTCAATCAACCGTTCCGGGCCATGAAGGTGCTTTCGTTCTGGGTAAAAGCGACAATGTGCAAATTCTTGCCGCTAAAGGGCGCTTTCATTTTTATGAAGGCTATGATCTTGAAACCGTGCTTTCTATCATGAAAAGCTTCAATGCTGTCGGTATCAAGAAAGTGATCATTACGAATGCCGCAGGATTAATGGATCCAGATCATGAGCCGGGCGATATACTATTGATCAAAGATTGTATTGATATGACGACCCAGGCTTCAGCTTTAAAAGCAGGCACGACAGCTATTGGTGATAGTGAACGCCAAATGGCTTTGAAAGCTGCAGACATATCAAATGTAAAATTGGGTGAAGGCGTTTATGTCTGGACTACCGGACCTTCATATGAAACACCGAGCGAGATCAAATATTTTCAATCTCTGGGAGGTGATCTGGTAGGTATGTCCACAATGCCCGAGATCATGTGGGCACGTGAACATGAAATGGAAGTCTATCCATTCTCATGTGCCACGAATTGGGCGGCAGGCATCGCTTCTCAGCCTCTGACTCATGAAGAGGTCAACGAAACGGCGCAACATGTTCGTGAAGATTTGACACGCTATATTTTAACACTTTGTAAACTTATCGGAGACTAATAATAGATGATGAAACATCCCCCCGGATGTCACCGTATTTCAGGTCGTACTTATTTTACCTTATACGCCCCTGACGCACGGAAGGTGCGTCTCCTGCTTTTTGAGCATTGTAATGATGAAAAACAATTCCAATCATTGCCAATGCGCGCTGTAAGTGGGGGATTTTGGGAATATTCCGATATTTGTTCCTATGTCGGTAAATATTATGTTTTTCAGATCGATGACCAGGCTGTGCCCGTAGCGGATCCCTATGCAAGATCAGTTTCTACTTTCAATGACTTCCGCCAACAAGCTAAGGCATATATACATGAAAGTGATTTTGATTGGGGAAATGACAAATTTGTTTCTCCGTCAGATCCTCGCGATCTGATCATTTACGAATCTCATGTCAAAGATATGACCGCTCATGTTTCAGCTAAAGTAAAAAACCCCGGATCTTATGCCGGTTTTGCTGAAAAGATAGCATATCTG
>JAUVKP010000274.1 GCA_030596185.1 Fidelibacterota bacterium
AGAAAGTAAACATATTTTACAAAATTCAACAACCTCGATGGGGTTGAAAATAACAAAGATATTGAACTACGCTGTAGTTCATTTTTGTATAGGGATGTATTTCTACGATATTGAACCCCTGGTGGGGTCAAGATGTTCAACCCTTTCCTTCTACGCGACCAACTCTATTTCGTTCTTTTGCCATAGTCGCCGAATCACCTTGGCGTTGTAGACTTCTGAATAACAAGAAAGTTCTAGCTACGAAGGACAGACCACTTATACCGCTTACCCCTTTTTTTTTTAATTTTCCCCTTGCGCTAAAGCTTCGAAGGATAAATTTTACTTTAATCTTTTATCTTAAGTATCGCCTTTGTATTTTCTATTATGATAAAGGTAATTATATGTTGAGTATTGGTGTAACCGGTGGACTGGGATCGGGAAAGTCTGCGGCGATAAAGATATTTTACGAATTAGGTGCAAACATTCTGAATGCCGATGATATTGCCAAGCATATATTAAAGGTGGATCGCTCTATAATGGAAGAAATCAAGAGCACCTTTGGTGACGAATGTTATATTGATGGCGAATTGCAAACTGTCGTTCTGGCAGCCAAGGCCTTCCATACACCGAAGAACTTACAAAAGCTTAATGACATCAGCCATCCGGCGCTTAAAAAACATCTTGAAAAATATATTGCAGCAACTCGTGTGGTTCCCGGTATTCTGATGGTTGAAGTTGCTATCTTGATCGAGGCCGGGTATAAAGATATGTTTGATAAGGTACTGCTTATTACCGCCGATAAAGAATTGCGTATACAACGCGCAGTAGCTTGTAAGAATATTTCTGTGGAAAGTATTAAAGAACGCATTGCCCTCCAAATGCCGGAATCTGAAAAATGTAAGCATGCTGATTTTATTATTGAGAATAATGGTGACGAAGGTGCCTTAAGAGAAGCGTGTGAACAATTTTGGAAAAAGATACAAGAATAAAACAATATTGTAGGGACGGGTCTTGACCCGTCTGGTAAGAAACGGGAGGCTCAAGAGCCCCCCCATACATTTGATTTATATTTTTTATTGATTTTTCTCAGGGTTTTTTCCAAATATAAATATCATGCCTGCAACAGCAGCCAAACCGATCAACAATGAAACAAATACGGGTAACCCAAGTGCAGTTGGGATCAGGCAGGCAAAAATACTGATACCGGCTACAGGCAGGGCATACATGAGCTGTGTGTTGACATGTGCAATATGGTCACATCCCGCACCCATGGACGAGAGTATAGTCGTATCGGAAATAGGCGAACAGTGGTCTCCAAAAATAGCACCTGTCAGAACAGCCCCAATACTCATATACATAAAGCTTGGCTCGGGCGAAACCGCATAAGCCAAGGGGATGGCAAGGGGCATGAGAATGCCCATTGTACCGTAGGAAGTCCCGGTCGCGAAGGAAATAAAGGCGCCCAGAATAAAAATGATCGAAGCAAGCAAAAAGGGTGGAATATTACCACTGATCACACCGACAAGAAAACCTGCGGTTCCGAGCTTACCAATCACTCCACTGAGCGACCAGGCGAGGATCAGGATCGTCACAGTTATGACCATAGCACCCGCACCCTTGATCCATGTATTAACCGCATCTTTAAGTGAAAATATTTTTTGTCGCCATCCCATAAAGATAGCAAGAAGACTTGCAAAGATCGCTGCTTGTGTCAAGGCAATGCTGGCATTGGATTCCGCAAAACATTCTCGCAGAAAAACGAAGGAAAAATTACCACTGACGATAGCGATCTGTTCAAGATTTTCTGATGCTATTATATTTTGATATCCATTATAAAAGAGTGCGGCAAAAGCACCTATGATCAAAGTTAAAACCGGTACAAGAGCATTAGATATTTTAAGTTTGGTTGTTTTTGAGACGGCGAGTTTTTCCGTATCGACAGCCGACATCACATTCGCACCATCTGCGATGACCTTGCCCTCAAGACGTGCTCTGCGCTCCGCTTTTAGCATAGGCCCGAAATCACGTTTCCACCTTGCGCTAATAAAAATGAATGCAAGAATAAGCAATGAATAAAAACGATATGGGATAGTGTGAATAAAAACACTATAAGCATTTGCTTCCAAGCCAAGCATCGCGTAACCGTGCTTGATCAATCCGAGTTCATAACCGATCCAAGTTGAGATCAAAGCAATATCCGCGATGGGTGCGGCAGTAGAATCAATAATAAAGGCCAGTTTTTCACGGGAGACTTTCATCTTATCGGTGACCGGCCGCATGATAGGACCAACAGTTAATAGATTGGCATAATCATCAAAGAAAATAAAAATACCCATTAGCCAGGTATAAATTTGCGCCGTAGCAGCAGAACGGGCACTTTTGGATAGTTTTTCCGCTATTGCGCGGGTGCCGCCCATGACGGCAATAAGGGCAATAAGTCCACCAATGGTTAATGTTTGAACAACGATTCCGGCGTTCCATGAATCGGAAAGCGCAATAACAAATTCTTGGGTCATTAATACAAAACCACGGATGATAGCTGTCCATTTTGGTCCGGTATTTAGTACGATCATGTATGCCCCGGAAAAGACCCCGATGAATAAAGATACCACCACATTCTTTGTTACAAACGCAAGAGTGATCGCAACTAG
>JAUVKP010000203.1 GCA_030596185.1 Fidelibacterota bacterium
AGCAGTTTGGGTGGTTGATTTTCCTCTGTTTGAAAAAGACTCTGAAAGCGGTCGTCTGGTTGCACGTCACCATCCCTTTACTTCTCCTAAAATAGAAGATATTGATAAACTGGAATCTGATCCCATGTCTGTAAAAGCTCGTGCCTATGATATGGCACTGAATGGTTATGAAATTGGCGGAGGTTCCATCAGAATCTATCAAAAAGATCTTCAGCAACGTATGTTTAAAGCTTTAGGCATTGGCAAAGAAGAAGCTCAGGAGAAATTTGGTTTTTTATTAGATGCTTTTGAATACGGCGCACCTCCACATGGCGGTATCGCATTCGGTCTGGATCGTTTGATCATGGTTCTGACGGGCGAAAGCTCAATTCGCGACGTTATCGCCTTCCCTAAAACCACAACAGCCCAGTCTCCCATGGACGGTGCACCGAGTGGAGTGGATTCCAAGCAATTGAATGATTTGCATATACAATTACGTAAGACGTGAGACCAGCCTTCGCCAAGGCTACAGCCGGCAGGCGTGAGACGTAAAAGGTAAGATGACTAAATTATTTTGTCGAAAAGTCGAAAAGTTGTAAATATTAAGAACGCCCCAGAACGGGGCGTTCAATTTACTATTTAATAACAAGCATTGTAATCAAGAAAAATATTGTAGATCAGTACCGAATCTCTATTGATTTTAAATGAATTTACACCATGACTACCATCCATGTAGTCGTTATAGTATTTACCGTTTTCTTTTACAAATATACTATAGATTCCGGTATCTGATATATTAAATTGATAGAAACCATTGATATCTGATTTTATCTGAGAAAGCAAGGTTGAAGTGACACTGTCAGGCTCAATAAAATGCCCCAATGGTAAATTAAATACTTGAGCATAATCGTAAAGATAGACTTTTCGTGATAAGGGATATATGACTCCGCTACCTGGAACAACAGGGGGCATGAAATTACCTTCCTTATAGATAACAGTTCCTGCAATGCCTTGAGATATGGTAATCTTAGCCATGTTGTCCAAAATTACATCTTCGATATTCACGGGTTCAGGATCTTGACAAGCAATAATTAAAATTGTCATCATTAATGTGACCGAAAGAGATAATAATTTACGACGCATAATACACCTCATAGAATTTTAGTAATATTAATATAAAGAAGTTAGATGAAAAAAGTAACTATATGTTCATGCTACCAATTACTTTGTGAGCAAAGGCCAATTCATCTGCTTTGATTTTCACGGAAGGATATTGGGGATTTGCATTGATAAGTTCAATATCGGCATCATGAAATTGTATTACTTTGAAAAGTATGCTGCCATTTTTTAGTTTGATGATCGCTTTATCGTTATTAAGGACCGTCTCAAGAGGAGAGACAATAATAATTTCTTCGGGAGAAAAGAAAGGCATCATGCTATCATTGTTTAAAGATCTGATCTGAAGAGCATAGGCAAAAGGATCCTTGTTCCCTTCAGGACGATTGACCTTTTCAGAAGAAAATGACCTAAGTGGAAGATCATTATCTTTAAATGCTTCTACAATATTCTTGATCAAGGGAATTTGTTGATTTGCGATATATTCAGGATGACTAACATCATTGGTAACTCCGGTTGATCTCATTTTTTCCTCTCCGGTCAATAACCAATGTATATTGTAACCCTTTTGCAATAATTGGAGTATCACATTCTGAGGTAAGGAACGATGTCCTTGTTCATAGGATACATATGAGCGTAGATGAATTGATAAATCGACGGCAAATTTCTCCTGACTTAGACCGAGATCTTTTCGAATCGCTTTAAGTCGTTCACCAATAGACATAAGCCACCTTTGCTGTTTTACACATTAAATATGCACAAATGTACTTGACATAAAGAACAATAGTGCATAATATTACATTAGTGTGTAATATAGTACACGTATATTAAACACCAATATGGCAGGCAGAAGTAAGTAGAACGATACGGATATATAAATATTATAACCTGCCTAAGATTCCAAAAAACTATCGAAAGTAATCGTATCTCCAAGTGTAGAGGGTGTTCATGAATTCTCGAATTGTTAATACGCCGGATTCTTCCATTTTAAGCGGTAATCCCGAAGCCGATACATTGCATATGAAAGAACTGTTGATCGTTGCCGGTCTAAGGCAAACAGATGTGGCCCGGGCCTTGGGAGTTAAAAAGACCATTGTGAATAGAGTGGTCCTTAGAAAAGACAATTCAAAGAGAGTAATTTCATATTTCGAAGACCTACATAAACAATACGGAGAAAAACTACAACGATTACGCGTAACCGTCAAGTAATAAATGTAATATTGTGCAAGATGTGTAATATTTTATACAAAAAATAAAATAAAGGTCAATTCTAAAATCACCACGCAGCTGCGTGGTTTTTTTTAATTTAAGTAAAAATGTGATGTAGGTCACTTAACATAAAATCGGATTGAAGATACCGTGGGGAGTCCGTAATTTGTTTCCATAAAGTTGAGGTGGCGAGTATGATCCACGAACGTAAGATCATTCGATTGCAGGATTTTGATTATTCGAGGCCAAAAGATTATTTTGTGACCATTGAACCGGATAATAAGAAATATTTATTCAGTAAAATTATTGATGGAGAAATAATATTAAATAAAACTGGCAGGATTATTGATGAACAATGGAAATGGCTATTCGATCAATATCCTTATATCAAAATAGATGAATATGTGATCATGCCGGATCATATTCATGGGATTATAAGGATTCTGCCTAAATCTTATGATGATTGCGCCGATGATGGGGCTTATATCGGGAAAAATGTACGGGAGGCTCTCGAGCCTCCCTCAGGGCAAAGGGCGGGTCTAGACCCGCCCGTACATTTGGGCCATAATCATCAAAATAGATTGGATTTATCGCATATTATTGGCGCATTCAAAACTACATCATCTAAAAAGATCCATTTTGCAGGATATTCAGATTTTAAATGGAAGCGATCATTTAATGATAGGATTTTGCGGGATAATGAATTGGGAATGAAGAGAGAATATATTCGCAATAATCCCTTGAAAAAATAAATGATCAATGTCGGAAGATATATTCCTGAATATGTACGGAAGGCTCGCGAGCCTCCCGCAGGGGTAAAAGGGCGATTCATGAATCGCCCGTACATTTCCAAAGAAAATATTATTTATAGAACTTTACCAATGATTTTTCCATTGCTTGCATTTTTGATTTCATCGATAATTTTATTCGTATCATTCTCATCAATTTCAATATTAATATTAATATCTTCTGCAAAATTCTGCTCTAAATTAATCAAATGATATTGATTTAC
>JAUVKP010000287.1 GCA_030596185.1 Fidelibacterota bacterium
TTAATCCTGATCCCGCGCTTCAGTTATATCGGGGCAGGAATTGCCACCCTTGCCACCGAAGCTGTTCTTTTTGTGTTATATTTCTATCTTGTTTCCAAATATTTACATAGATTATCTCTTCATAAAATCCTTGTCAGACCAATGGTGTCCGGTTCTGTCATGGTCTTGTTTATTTATCATTATGGTGCGCTCTGGTTGCCTGCACGTGTCGCATCGGCGGCAATTCTGTACTTTGCGGTACTTTACCTGATAGGCGGGTTTGATAAAAAAGATGAGGGGCTGGTAGGCGATCTCATATCCAGGTGAGGGGATATACACATCATTTCGTTTCTTCACTTGCATGCGAAATACTTAACTACGGTTAAACTTTGGATACAAGAAACATGAAGAATACTAAATATGAACATATTAGTAATTAATTTGCCAAGATATAAATCCATTCCAGTAACTCGAGAAGAACGGTGTGAACTTATTATAAAATCTCGTGTAGATACTCCTGCAACTCTACTGATCATAGCTTCGTTGTTGAGGGATGCCGGTCATAAAATCGAGTTTATCGATGCTAATGCATTTGATTTGAGTTATAGCGAGATTTTAGAGCGGATGATAATTAAAAAAATTGATTGTGTGATTTTTCCATTTAATTCGCAAATTATAGATCATGATTTGGAAATTTGTGATATCGCTAAAAAAATCGATCCATCTTGCATAACAATAGGGTTCTCCTGGCACGCAAGATATTACGCCAGAGAAATTTTGACTGAATACAGTAATTTTGATATATACATAATCGGACCAACTCTTTCGGTTGTTGGTAATCTGATCGAATGTATAAGTGAAAATGGAGATCCGGGTAATGTTGGCGGAATTGCTTATCGAAGTACAGACAACATAATAAAATTAAACAATGAAATAGATTCAGAAGTAAAATTTAATGATTTACCAATGCCGGCTTATGATTTACTACCATCATTTGACCCATATTACGTGCTTAATCCATCTATACGACCGTATGCATTAGTATATGCTGGAAAAGGATGCCCTTTCAAGTGTATGTATTGCAACGTCGCGAAAACAAAATATAGCGGGAGATCACCGGATGATATTATAAAAGAATTGAAAATGCTAAAAAAAATTGGGAATGTTAAATATGTTTGGGTTTTCGATGAAATATTTACTATTAATCGAAAAAGAGTCGTCGAAGTATGCGAAAGAATTATAGAAGAGGATATTAATATCAAATGGTTTTGCGATTCAAGAGTTGACTTGGTGGATGAAGGGTTATTGAAGATAATGCGGAAGGGCGGGTGTATCGGTATCTCGTATGGTGTTGAATCAGGCAGCCAAAAGATATTGGATTCCATGAATAAAGGAATTACGGTTGAACAAGCCAGAAACGCTTTAGTTTGGACGCGAAAAGCGCATATACCAATTCAATTAAATTTAACCCTTGGGTTTATCGGAGAAGATGAAGAAAGTCTCAGTGAAACTGAATCATTCGTCAGAGCCACACTTCCGGAAACACTTCAGATCGGACATGTCATCGCTAAGCCAGGAACCGGATTTACCCAATTGGCAATTAAAAATAAATGGGCTCGTGGAGAGATGAATTGGAAAGACCATTTAACAAGAGGTTTGGAGCTTACAGATTATGAACCATTTAATCTTGACCTGGGCAATGAAATAATAAAACTGAATAGGATTCTCCATTATAATCCCCGGTGGTGGATAAATAATATCAATGCACTAATTAGAAACCCCGAGCTGATTTTACCGGCTATCAGAATGCTTATTAGAGGGCATTAAAATGAGAAGCTTCTGTATAGTGTGTACCGGATTCTTTTCTTCTGCGATCTTATAGTTTGCTCTTACGCGATACTATCGAGTTTTATAATGAAAATGGCTATATTTTTAAAGAGTGTCGGACAAAGTCGAGCTAAATGTTCGTTGGATGGTGTACCGATAAAAGGAGAAGATGAGCGTCTATGCAAATCGTGGTGATCGGTGCGGGGGTCACAGGTCTTTGTGCAGCCAGGAGATTGCTATTGTCGGAATCGATCCCGGATACAAGCGTGATTGTCGTGGAGAAATCGTGCCCTCCGGCAGGATTAATGCAAACCACTCGACGAGGTGATTATTGGTGGGATGATGGTGCATATTTGTTCTGGAGCTATAGTGCCCTGGTTTCCATCGTTCCTGAAATCTTTGAAGTGGTCGAGAATTATGCGGAAAAAAAATATGTCGATGGTGCATTCCGCGAATTTCCGATTGATAGGCAGGATATCTTACCATTGCTTTCACCCGGGCGGTTTGCTCACGCCATGGTGAGTTACGGATATCATTTGCTTCGACGCTGTTTGAAGCCGACTGCCCCACATCTTCATGCCTGGTGCCAGGATCGGCTTACGCCCATGGGATTTGAAGAGAGCCATCTGGAAACATTCTTTGTTAAGCTCATGGGGCGCGGATCAAAAGAGCTTTCGCCACTTTTTGGCGAGGCGAGATTTA
>JAUVKP010000205.1 GCA_030596185.1 Fidelibacterota bacterium
ATGCTCGGCATTCTTGCCGAAGGATCAGGCTCAACGGCTGTTTTCTGGTCGGTTATGCTGGCCATTACTGTTGCCGGGTTAATGACTCGCTTTCAAAGAACTCTTACAGGTAAAGAGATAATGGAACTTATTCTCAAGGGCGCCGGTGGAATGATTTCTCTCGCACTACTTATGATGCTGGCGTTTTCATTGGGAGCTACATGTAAAGCTCTTGGTACAGGCGCATTTGTCGCACAGGGTATTTCCGGAACGCTGCCAGCCAGTCTTGTACCTCTGGTCGTCTTTTTAGTAGCCGCTTTTATTGCTTTTTCAACCGGAACCAGTTTTGGTACTTTTGCACTCATGATTCCACTGGCTATTCCCCTTGCCGTCAATTTGGGTGTTCCTTTGCCACTGGTTGTTTCAGCTGTTTTAGGTGGCGGAGTATTTGGAGACCATTGTTCTCCCATTTCCGATACGACAATTGTGGCTTCCATGGCTTCGGCTTGCGATCATATTGACCACGTTAATACGCAATTGCCCTATGCGCTTATCAGCGCGGGACTTGCTTCGATCATATATTTAATTGTAGGATTAATTACTGTATGACATTGAACATTAAACCCTATCTTAAATTAGCTCGCCCGGCAAATCTAGTCTTGGTGGGAACAGTTGTCTTGATCGCATCAACCCTTTTTTCGGAATACCCATCAATTTGGGAGGTGCTTTTAACGATCATTTGTGCCACATTTATTACGGCAGCCGGGAATGCATTAAATGATATGTGTGATATTGAGATCGATCGGATAAATAAACCAAATAGACCATTACCATCCGGTCAGATTACAATAAAGGGCGCCAAAAGTTTTATGATCACCATGTTTATTCTGGGAAATATTGCCGGATTAATTTTGGGATTTTGGTCTCTGTTTATTTCACTGTTTATTGCCACAGGCCTTTTATTCTGGTACGCTTATCGTCTGCGCCATGTTGCGTTGATAGGAAATGTAGTTGTGGCCTTTCTGTCCGCCCTTACTTTTCTTTTTGCTGCGCAAGCTTTTGGTGATATGAAGTTGGGTTATGTACCCTTTGTTTTAACGTTTATTTTATCTGTTATACGAGAAATAGTTAAAGATCTGGAAGATCTGGATGGAGATAAAGCTCACGACAGTAGAACACTTCCCGTTGTTGCAGGTGAAACTTCAACACGAATAATGGCCGGAATTATTACTGTATTATTTATACCTCTTGCTCCGATTCCCTATGTAGCGGGAATGTATGGAAAGTGGTTTTTCTTTTTGGGAATAATAGGTGTTATTATTCCAATGCTGATCATTATGATCCAACTATTTCAGATCAGACGAACGATAAATTACAATCAAATTGCCAGTGCCCTGAAAATTGTTATGTTTATTGGGTTGGCTGCTGTTTTTCTTGGTCGATTCTGAACATTTATTAATCATCTTTTCTAAAACAAAAAATTCCGTTTATTATTTATTTTTGGTCGGCGTTTAACTATATTCGAAGCGAATGATAAAATTATTACTAATCAAAGAAAGGACGAAAGTAAAATGATCAAAACAAGTGTAATTCTTCATTATTGTAAAGACAAAGAATTCAGTGAAGAGCACCTGAAAGCACAGATTGACGGTTTAGTCGGTCAAACATGCAAAGATATTGAGACCATTATTATTTCTTGCGATCCCACAGAGGCAAAAGAAAAATTTGCCGAATTAAACCCTACAGTTGTTGAAAGTAAACATGATCTGTCAGTAGACATGAACAAAGCTCTTGCACAGGCAAGTGCGGAATGGGTGTTGTTAATAGATAATCGCGAAAATCCCGTAATGATAAAAAAAGCTGCGATCGATGGATTCTTGCTTGGAGCAGAACGCCAGGATGATGCAGGTTTGTTTTATACAAGTTATGAATTGGAAGATGGCGGCGAGATCAAAGAACTTCATCTACTTAACCATCATCTGGGTCGTGTCCGCGATAATATGGACTATGGAAAAGTTTTCTTTGTTAAGAAAAAAGCCATGCAAGCTATTGGTGATTTTGACGAATCAATCAAATACAATCAATACTATGATATTCGTTTAAAAATTTCCGAAAAGCACAAGCTCATTCGCATTGCAAACCGCTATAGCGGTTCATACTACAAAGTAGTGGCTGCAGGCAAAAAAGCGGATGTCTTTGATTACCTAAAAGCAGGTAAAGATATTCAATTAGAAGCTGAATACGTTGTAACAAAGCACTTGAAGCGCATTGGCGCCTACATGGCACCGGGTGTTTTTATGCCCAAGAAAGAAGAACACAAAGATGTTTCTACTTTAAAAGCTTCAGTGATCATTCCTGTTGGTAACCGCCCTGAATTTATTGGATTGGCCATTGATAGTGTTCAGCGTCAGACCGTTCAAGATATTGAAGTACTTGTTATGGTCAACGGTGGCGATAAAGATGCGACATCTGATGTGGTTCGCGAATATATGGAAGGTGGCGCAAAATACGACGCAGCTAAACCTGAAGTCCGCCTGGTAGTTCTTGATATCAACAGTATTGGTATGTGCTTGAACCTGGGCGCAAAAATGGCTCGCGGTAAATACTATGTTCAGTTGGATTCTGATGATCAACTCATTGAAGATGCGGTTGAAAAATTGATGGCCGTTTACGAAAGCGATCCTGAGATCGGTATGGTTATCGGCTCCTATGAAGTATGGGAAAAACATGCCGATAGTACCATTACACGCGTTGATGATATCCCGGTGGTTACGCATGGCGAATGGACCGACGATAACGGCCGCAACAACCTTCTGCGAATCAATGGGGCCGGTGCACCACGTTCAGCAAAGATCGAAGTTATTAAAAATGCCGGATACTTTAGTATTAACGATGATCCTTATGCACGGAACTACGGTGAAGATTATGAACTGGTCGGAAAAATCGCCGATATGTATAAGATCGGACGTGTTTGGGATCCGATTTACAAGGTTGTCCGCCACTCAGGTGGTACTGATCATAGCATTGATCTACATACTGTCGATCGTAATGACAACGCAAAAGACTGGGTTCGCATGGAGGCGATTCTACGCCGTCAGAAATTCAATAAGAAGTAACCAGTAATTAGAAACCAATAACTGGTAAATGCAAATATGGGGGCTCACCCCGAAGTATCGGGGCTGAGCCCTTTTTTATGTGCATCATAAAGCTGAAGAGGCGAAAGCTTGTTGTGAAAAAAAGAAACTGTCATCTTGAGCGAAACGGAGTGAAGTCGAAAGATCTATTCATGTCACAATAACATACTTACGTCATCGTGCCTGCATAAT
>JAUVKP010000033.1 GCA_030596185.1 Fidelibacterota bacterium
TCAGGTTCTTGTCTCAAAGATCGCGGATATGGAATGGATCATTACAGACTCGGAAGTGGAAGCACTTCTTCTTGAAAACAATCTCATCAAACAACATGTGCCCCGCTATAATATTATGTTGAAGGATGATAAAACATATCCATATATCTGTATCAGTAATGAAGTTTTTCCGCGTGTATTTTCTACACGCAATATTGTTCAGGATGGCTCGCGCTACTATGGTCCCTACACCGATCAAAGCCATGTCAAACGTTTGCTTAAGGTCATTTATAAAACCTTTCCAATTCGCACTTGCCGAAGAAAAATTGAAGATGGTGGAAATCCAAAAGATAAGCCTTGTCTGCAATATCATCTTGGAAATTGCAAAGCACCATGCATTGGAAAGATCTCAAAAAAAGAATATCAAGAAACCATTGAAGAGATCATTCGCTTTCTTAATGGAAATACACGACCCGTGATATCGCGATTAACCGAAGAAATGGAACAAGCCTCTGAAAACATGGATTTTGAAAATGCTGCGAGACTTCGCGATCGCCTGCTTGTTTTGAAAAAATATACCAATAGCCAATCTGTAGTTCAAACCGATTTTATGAGCAGGGATGTTGTAGCGCTTGCAATTGCAGACCATGATGCTATTGTGACTATCTTTCGTCTACGAGAGGGAGCACTTATTGGACGCGAGCGATTTCATTTGAAACATATCGAACATCAGGATCGACAAGATATCCTCAAAGATTTCATCCGTAGCTATTATTCAAAGACCAGCCTTTTTCCTAAAGAAGTATTTATTGAACTCGACGAAGACATTCAATTATTCGAAGACTATTTAAAAAAGATCTCCAAAAAGACGATCAAGATCATTCGTCCCGAACGCGGAAAAAAAGCAAAGCTATTTACCCTTGCCAAAAAAAATGCCGATATGCTTCTAAAAGAAATATTGCTCCAAAAAATGAAACTATCTATTCAACCGACCAAAATGGTAGAAGCTCTTCAACAGGCATTAAATCTTTCAGTACCACCGCTGAGAATAGAGGGATTTGATATATCGCATTTTCAAGGTAAAGAAACCGTGGCTTCGATGGTGTATTTTGAGAATGGTGCCACCAAGCGTTCAGCATATCGAAAATTCATTATACGCTCAGTGGACAAGCCCGATGACTTCCAAAGCATGCGAGAGGTCGTAGAACGACGCTATTCGCGTCTTTTAAAAGAAAACGCTGTCTTACCAGATCTAATTTTGATCGATGGCGGCAAAGGACAACTCAGTGTTGCAAAGACCGTGTTAAATGAATTAGGCTTGAACAATATTCCGGTTATCGGGTTAGCAAAGCGCCTGGAAGAAGTTTTTATTCCCGACTATTCTCAAGCACAGAATATTCCCAAGACCTCACCCGCCGTGATCCTGCTCAGGCGCATCCGCGACGAAGCGCATCGCTTTGCCATTACCTTTCATCGTAACAAGCGCGGTAAATCCATGGTAAAAAGCATTCTTGATGATATCCCGGGAATTGGTGAAACCCGCAGAAAGAAACTACTGAGTACCTTTGGGTCTATACAGGAAATTGAAAAACATAAGGCAGAAGATATTTCAAAGAAAGCAGGCATTCCTTTAAAATTGGCTGAAACCATATTACTAACTCTGGCACAGGATAAAGATGAAGAAAACGGAAAATTATAATCTCCAACATGCAGAAGAAAATATCCCCATCGAATTACAGTATGGGTTTCGCAAGCGTTTGACGTTAACAGTCTATCCGGATCGCAGAGTGCTTGCTCGGATTCCTTATGGATTGTCCAAACGAAAAGTTGAATCGTACTTCCAAAAGAAAGCTAAGTGGATACTCAAACATCTTGAATACTTTGAAGAGCATCCCCCCGAACCGGAGAAAAAATATTTTAATGATGAGAAACACCACTATCTTGGAAAAGAATTCAAACTCAAATTAACTTCAGGACTTACTTATCTTGAAATTGAAAATGACCATTTACTGATTAGCATCAAAGATCCAAACGATAAAGAGATGGTTGCAAAGGCTTTGAATCACTGGTACAGGAGAGAAGCGATCAAGATATTAACCCCTCGATATCATGAGATCCTGGAACGATTGCAATATCTTAAGCTCCCAAAAACCACTCTGCGCTTTTATAAAATGAGACGTCGCTGGGGTTCTTGCTCACTTAAACATGTTATCACATTAAATACTGAGTTAGTTAAAAAAGATATCTACTTGATTGATTATGTGATCATTCATGAAATTTGCCACCTGAAGGTTCCGGCACATAATAAAGCATTTTATTCACTTCTTGAATCAGTAATGCCGGATTGGAAGGTGTGGCGTGCGGTTTTGAATAACGTAAATTAGAGTATAAATGAGCTCCGCTACCATTTACAGAAAACAATCTAATGTTGTGCTTGTTAAAATAACAAAATATTATTAAAATTACTTATAACAAATAATAAATTATGAAATAATTAAAAAGGTATTAAAATGAAATTATGGACAAAGTGCTTCTGCATCATTTTATTGGGGTTGTCAATTTTAATATCATCATGCATTTTTAAACCAACACCTACTGTCCAATCTTATTATCTATATGCCGGTAATTGGGATTATGATGAGGTATTTGTGATTGACACTGAAAATAATACTGTTGTTGATACCTTGGACGGGTTTGGACATGTATGGGATGTTGCTATAACTCCCGGTGGAAATAAGTTATATGTATGTACAAGAGAGGGAATGTACAACGCACTAGGAGCAGTTTATTCTGTTGATCTAAAAACTAAAGAAAAAAATATTATTCTTGACGAATCGGCTGATGTATATATCAGCACAAACGGAATTCCCTTAATTGTTGCATACATACCTCATGATTCAACGTGTCAGGTGGGATTTATTGACACCTTGACGGATGAAATTGATTTCTTTGATAGTTTGGATATAGTTGATCTTGCAATTAATTATCAAACTATAGTTTTTGATCCTGATGAGCCGGTTTTCTATGCATGGTCAAATGAACGCAGGTTATTTGCTTATGATTATAATAGGGAAGAAATAATCAGAAATTATAGCTCTGAATCTTTATCTAAAAATATGGTGATTTCTAAGGATGGTAATTATCTATATTTTCCTTATAAAGCATTGGATATTGAAAAGGATTCAATCGTTGCAACATGGGATGGTAAAAAGGGGGCACTTGCTCTTAATCCCAATGGTGATTATTTATATCTTACTGATTATGGATATCCCTTTTCAACACATTTATCACCACCCAGTGGACAGATTAAGGTATTTCAAACTTCAATAAATTCTGAAGCCTATATAATTGATGTTAATGATGCAGCTAAACATTACTATCCACATTTAGATAGAATAATCATTTATCCAGACGGTAATAAAGCTTACGTCAGTAGCCCGGGAGAGATTTTTGTTATTGATTTGAATTCTAAACAGGTAACGGATGTGATAAACGCTGGAGAAAGTGATGTTTGGATCAAATCACTTGTAATTGGTAAAAAGTGAGACTCAGAGGATAATTAAGATAATTCATAATAATAAATTTAAGTGAGGAAAAATATGAAAAAGTTATATTTCATAAAGGTATTATTATTTCTAATATTTATTAATCTTTTTTCGATTATTTATTGTCAGGAGTATTTTTATTATTCTTATGGTGAAAAAATACCTTTAGTATTATCAGAGCATGAAATTACACTTAAATTTAAGACGGAAACAACCTTGCAACAGAGACAAAACGTATTGTCTAAAGAATCTTTAATAAGAGAGTCTGTTCCAATAAAACTTGCTGCTTGTAAGGAATTTTTGACATGTAAATTGGAATCACCAACTAATGTAACACAGCTTGTTTCCCATTTAAAACAAAATAAAGAGATAGATATAGTCAATCCAGTATGTTTCATTAATGGGAAAACTAAAGTGCGATTATATGATCGCTTCGTTGTTCAGTTCAATACTTTCACTTCAAAGCAGGAAATTGATGCGTTAAATGATAAGTATCATGTTAAAATAATAAAAATTAGTTCAGCATCGCCTAATCGATATGTCCTCAAAATAACCGCTGAAACAAATATGTCTGTTTTAGATATAGCAAATATCTATCACATTGATCCTCGTGTAGAGTATTCGCTTCCGGATTTCATTGTAGATGTGAATTTGTGCAGTGTTCCCAATGATACTTATTTCTCAAATCAATATTATCTCCGAAATACAGGGCAAACCGGGGGAATAAATGGAGTGGATATTAATGTGGACCCAGCATGGGATTTGACATCCGGTTCATCATCGATTACTGTAGCAGTGATTGATGCCGGTGGTAGTGCACATGAAGATATCCCTGCAAGCAGGATTGCTGGAGGTTACGATTACATTGATGAAGATAATGATCCAAGCGCAGGAGGTAATGAGGCACATGGAATGGCCTGTGCTGGTATAATTGCAGCTACAAAAGATAATAATATAGGAATATCGGGTATAGCCCCTAAAAGTAAATTAATGTTTTTTCGAGTTTTTAATAGTTTCAAAGAAGGAGCTGTATCGCATTTTGTTGAAGCAATAGACTCGGCTTGGATGAGTGGTGTGGATATAATTAATAATAGTTGGGGGTTTTCTGGCCCCCCTAATAATGATATAAATGCTGCAATAGGTCGAGCAATGACTCAAGGTAGAAATGGAAAAGGAACTTCTGTTGTGTTTGCTGTAGGAAATAATGCAGACAGAAATAACAATTATTATGGATTTATTGAAAATCCGGCTTCGCATCCCGGGGTCATTGCTGTTGGTGCTATAGATAAATCGAATAATATCCAAAATTATAGTCCTCGTGGTACTGGTGCTCAATTAACCGTTGTCGCACCCAGCGGTGCAACTTCAACAGATTTAGCAGAGAAAACTTATAAATTAAATGGTGATGTTTGGTCAACAGATATTTCTGGGCAACCAGGATGGAACAGCGGTGTTTATGGCATAGGATCACCCACGGAATATATAAAATATATTTGGGATTCACCCGGTGGGGATGCAAGTTCTGTCGGTAACTATACTGCTCGTTTTGGTGGTACTTCAGCAGCCTGCCCACAAGTATCTGGAGCTGTTGCATTAATTTTATCTTTGAATCCAAATCTAACAAAATCGCAAGTTAAATTTATAATAGAGCGCACTGCAACTAATATGGGTTCATCGTATAGTATTGACTATGGTTATGGCCGTTTGAATGTATATGATGCTCTTGAATATACTCTTGAACGACATGGAGGGACACTGCGGGATGATGTTAAGCTAAACAACTCGCTCTCGATTGAATTTGGAGCAGAGCTAACGATAGCTTCTAACGCAATCCTTGATTTGAACTCATTTTCCATATTTAAAGCAGATGATTATGCAACAATTACAATTGAAAATGGAGCAACAATTGATCCGTATATATGCCTGAAAAACGGTTCTGTCGTTAAAGGATTATATCCAAATCTTGAAGATGCCTTGACAGTTGCCAGCTCGGGTGAAACAATAGAAATTGGAAGCGATATAACATTATCATCAGATATTACCGTTGGTAATGGTATTACATTAAAGGTAAATGAAAACGGTGAACTTAAATTTGCATCAGGAAAATATTTATATGTGAATAGCGGTGGAAACCTGACAGCCAATGGCGCAACCTTTACCAGCACCTCCAGCACTTGGAGCGGTATTAAATATAATAGTGGAAGCACAGGAAGCTTAACAAATTGCAGCATCTCAAATGCAAGTAACGGTGTCTATCTGAATGGATCAAACCGAACGATCACAAATTGTACGATCACAAACTGTACAAATGGTATTTATTGTAAAAATTGCGTGATGCCTTACTTGGAATCCAATACGATCAGTGGTGGAATAAAAGGTATCAATAATTACTACTCAAGCCCCAAAATTGTTGAAAATACAATTTCAAGTACAACAGGTATTTACAATTACTATTCTTCTCCTAATATCGGCGATAATGAGATTACAAGTACAGGGATAGCTATATATTGTGAAAACAACTCTTCTCCAAATGTAGCTACGCTTGAAGGAGCCAGCGCATCAAACTATTGTCATGCTAGCTCAGTTATATACGGAATTTTTGCAACGAACAGCTCTCATCCTGTATTTGGTGCAACAGAATGCGGTGGAAATTACGGCGATAACAGTTTTGTGTATAATTCCTGTGATGCACTGGCATATGCTAAGGACGGATGTTCCATCTATGCGCCTCATAACTGGTGGGGATCATCTTCGCCCTCACAATATCTGTTTGAGGAAGACGGCGGAACTATCATATATTTACCTTGTCTTGGATCTATACCTACCTATAGCATGCAACAGCCTTCACCTGAAAATAATTTGTTTGATACCAGAGTGATGTTGTCTTCTTCAGTACCGGAAACTCAGGAGGCGTCCGAAGATCTGACTAAATACTATAATGACCAATGGAGCTTAAAGAAGAAAATTGAATTTATCAGGTATTTATATGCCGAGAGTGAAGCGGTAGGTGTTGCTGACCTCTGTAAAGACATCATTTTTGAAAACCCCTATGCGCCGGAAGCTTTTACTGCTTTGGATATGATCTACCAAATCTCAAAGAATGAAAAAATCAAGAAGGACATTGATAAAAATATGTTCAAAACATACCTGAAGACCTTCGAAGGTGATAAAAGCAATAAACTGCTTGTAGCCAGTGCCATATTAATTTTAGCCGGTCTTGAAAAAAACATATCCCGTATGGACAAGGTCTATAATGAACATAAAAACGATTACATGGGCAAATATGCTTTACATCAGCAATTTATGTACTATTTCCATGAAGTAGAGGATATGGAACTAGCCAAAAAAATACTCTATGAGATGGATGAGGTTTATCCTGATGAGGCGGTTACCTATGAGTCTCATGTCTTAATGGGCGATGATGTGGTTGATTACAGAGAGTTTTATGGGAAAAATACTCCCGAAACTGTTCAATTAACTATGACTGATATATCAGAAATCATTCCTGAAGAATATTCACTCAACGCAACATATCCAAATCCCTTTAATCCAACTACTACATTGGAGTACGCGCTACCTGTACAGTCCAAAGTGAATTGCAGTATCTTTGATGTAGCCGGTAATCTGATCAATGAATTTGTTTATGACCAAAACCCGGGTATCCATAAGATCATCTGGAACGGTTCGAATGTATCAAGCGGTATCTATTTGATTCGATTTACCGCAGAAGCTCAGGATGGATCAAACTCATTTGTAGATTATCAGAAGGTAACCTTGCTTAAATGATGAGATTATCAATTAAAGATAACAAGTGTAAGGGACGCTCGCGAGCGTCCCTTACATTACCGAAAATAATTCTTATTATTATCATAAGTATTCTTCCATTGACTCTTTTCGCGGAGCATCCGGATTCTACGTTGTTCAAATTAAAGGAACAATCAAAGAATATCAAATATGCATCTGAAACCTTTGATATTGATCCTATAAAACTCCAATCCATTATCTATGTCGAAAGAACGAACAACTACAACTGGCAGGATGAGTATTTCGATGATTATCTGGCTAAAAAGGGACAGAACAGTTCAATTGGTTTCTGTCAGATAAAAATGAAGACGGCCTATTGGATCGAATGTCAACTTGCTGACGGTTCATCGGAGTTTTATCCGGGGAAAGAATACCAAAATATACTTCAGGTTAGCCAGTCGCCTCAAGAGATCATTAATAAGTTGAAAGATGATCAAACAAATCTTCTATATGCCTCTGCCTACATTAGAATTATTCAAAGCTATTGGAAAAAACACGGTTATGTGATCAATAACAGGGTGGATATTATTGCAACAATCTTTTCATATGGGATGTTCAGTCGCCAAACAGGCGAACCTTTAAAACCGAATGCTGACCCTCAACCGAATTCGTTCGGAGTAAAAGCACTGAAAGCCTATAAATTTTTGAAATGATCGGTCCGCTCAACTTCGACTTCATTCTCCTCTCTCTCGACTCTTGACCCTTAACCTTCTTCTTGCTCTTGACCTCATTCTTATATTACATTCCATCGTTTAAAAAGAAAGATCATACATGACAGAAATAAAGAAAAATACATTAGTGGAATTAACTATCGAAAGCATCGCCTTCGGCGGCAAGGGCATTGCCCGTGTGAACGATTTTGTGATCTTTGTCCGCGATGCATTACCCGGCCAAAAAGTCAGGGCACTGATCATTAAAAAGAAAGCTGCTTTTGCCGAAGCTATAAT
>JAUVKP010000067.1 GCA_030596185.1 Fidelibacterota bacterium
TCAACAGCTTCGGGCAAGTGAACAACAACTCAGAGCTGCGAATCAACAACTTGAAGCAAATAATCAGCAGTTAATTGCAACTGAACAGCAATTGCGTGCCACCAATCAACAGCTAATAGCAAGTGAAAACAGCTTAAAAATAGAAAAAGAATTCTCCGAAAATCTTTTAGAAACTGCCAATACATTTATTCTTACATTAGATAAGCATGCCAATATTACTTTATTTAATAAATTTGCTGAAAAACTTACAGGCCGTAAAAAAGAAAACGTGCTAGGAAAGAACTGGTTTGATCTTTTCATTTCGGAACAAAACGGTAATACAATTCCCACGGTTTTTCAAAATGTTCTTAAAGGAATGCCGAAATTTTCTTCTTATGAAAATTTTATTTTGTGTGAAGATGGTTCTGAGAAATTAATCTCTTGGAAGAATACTGTGCTGAAAGACGGTAATGGGAAAATATCCGGAATTTTAAGTATTGGCAGTGACATCACTGAACGTAAGCAAATGGAAGAAATCTTAGAAGAAAACGAGAAGCAGTTACAAACGTTGCTCAATACTATGCCGGATTTTATTTGCTTTAAGGATGGGAACGGTCGATGGATCAAAGTTAATGATGCAAGCATCCGTATTTTTCAGCTCGAGGATGTGGACTATCAGGGAAAAAAAGATTCCGAATTGGCTGAACTTAACAGTAAGCTTCGAGGTACATTCCTCACCTGCAAAGAAACCGATGCAAGAGCCTGGAAAGAGGGTGGTCTTATTCGCGCAGAAGAGACAATTCCTGATGCCAATGGTTCAATTCGGATTTACGAAGTAACTAAAGTGTCTGTTTCTCATTCAAATGAGGAACGGAAAGGTCTTGTCGTTATAGGACATGACATCACCGAACGCAAGCAAGCGGAAAAAAATATTATAAAACTTTCTACCGCAGTGGAACAAAGCCCTTCTGTTATTGTAATTGCAGATTTGGATGGTAAAATTGAATATGTAAATCTAAAATTTACAGAGTTAACGGGATATTCCACTAAAGAGGCTATTGGGGAAAAACCAAGAATTCTTAAATCCGGTGAGTTGCCGGATGAAATATATAAAGAATTATGGGAGACAATATCTTCCGGTAAAGAGTGGCACGGAGAATTTCATAATAAAAAGAAGAATGGAAAATTCTTCTGGGAAGCCGCTTCTATTTCACCAATATTTGATAAGCAAGGCAAAATTACCGGTTATTTAAAAGTTGCCGAAAACATTACTGAGCGTAAGCAGATTGAGGAAAAATTGAAAAATAATGAATATTTTTTAAATAGTGTATTAGAAAGTGTTCAGAATGGTATCAGTGTACTTAATCCGGATTTGACTATCCGTCATGTCAATGGTATAATGAATAATTGGTATAAAAAAAATCTTCCTTTGAAAGGGAAAAAGTGCTATGAAGCTTATCATAATGCGGATAAACCCTGTGATCCCTGTCCAACCCTTCGTTGTTTGAAATCCGGTAAAACAGAATGGAATATTGTTCCGGGACTCCCGGGTTCCCCGGTAAAGTGGGTTGAACTTTTTTCTTATCCAATAAAGGATCAAAATTCAGGTAAGATAACCGGTGTGGTTGAATTTGTGCGTGACATTACCGAGCGTAAACAGACTGAAGAAAAGCTGAAAAAGAGAATGAATGAACTTGAAATTTTCAATGATGCTTCGGTAAACAGAGAAATTAAGATCAATGAATTACGAAAAGAAATCAATGAATTGCTCGAAAAAACGGGTGAAAAAGCAAAATATGAAATTATAGAGTAAAGATCCGGGTTTATCCGGGTTCACTCCGACCCTGAAACGTCGGGGTGGAACTGTGCCGGAACAAGTCCGGTTTTCCCATTGGCTGACGGAGAGAGTAGATTTGAGACGAAATTTTTGCATTCTGAACTTTCCTTCGAATAAATTCGCTGTGGAATTTAATCTGTTGAATAGTTCCGAACTCAATTTAGATAGTAAGGTTAAAAATTTAAACCGAGGTTGAAGGTTATGAAGATAAAAGTGTTGCGACATTTCATTTCAAATGTGTTGTTCCCGATAATACTCGTAAATTGTATTGTGTCACCATATTTACTTGCCCAAGAGATCTCTCTAACGGAAAAAGAACAAATCTGGATCGATGCTCACCCAATTATCCGAATGAGTGTGGATGTGGGTTACGGTCCCTATACCTTTCTTGATGCTGAAGGACGGTTACAAGGTGTGGCAGTAGATTTTTTCGCTGATATTGAACGTTGTCTTGGTATCCATTTTGAAATTGTATCCAACCTTTCATGGCTTCAACAGATACAGGCAATACAGGAACATCGTTTGGATGTGATGGCCACTGTAGTAAAACTACCCGGGCGAGAGACTTTTCTTGAATTTACGGAGATTTATTTACCCACACCTTTAGTTATCATGACCCGCCAAGAGACGCCCCAACTGCACTCTTTCAAAGAACTGCAACATCTGCGTCTCTCATTGGTCGAAGGTTATTCTTCCAGTAAACAATTAATTATCCAATTCCCAAACTTGCGTCTTTCTTATGTTACAACTCCGATAGAAGGATTGCGCTCAGTTGCTTCCGGTATAACAGATGCTTATGTCGGAGCACTAGGAGTAAACAGCTTCTTAGCTGCACGTAATGGTATTACCAATCTTAAAGTTAATGCTGCTTTTGACATGGTCGATAACGGCCAACGTTTCGGGGTGCGAAAGGATTGGCCACAATTAGCATTACTGTTGGATAAATCTTTGCTTGCTATCTCTGAAGAGCGCAGGAATGATATTTTTCAACATTGGCTATCACCACTGTACACAAGTGATGTCAAGCGACTAAGTCGACCGAGAGATATAATCCGCCTATTTCCATGGCTACTGGGCAGCTTGGGATTGGTCTTACTAGGCTACCTTGTTGTTTTATTATGGAACCACCAGTTGAAAAAAGAGCTGGCGCGATATAGCGCTAAGCACAAGCAAACAGAGAAAACGTTACGGGATAGTGAGGAAAAATACCGCTTGATCGTTGAAAACGCACATGACGGCATTGAAATTACCCAAGATGATCAGATTATTTTTACCAATGCCCGTTTTGCCGAAATGCTGGGATATACTACCGATGAATTGACCCGCACACCCTTTCATAAAATCTTTACGAAACAGTCTGTCCAGGAGACTTATGAACGTAAGAACAATCGGAAAAACGGGAAGCCGGTGAATTATCAGTATGAAGCAACTATGCTAAAAAAAGATAAAACTATCATTGATGTGGACGTTAAATATGAAATTATTGATTATAGGGGAATGCCGGCTACTTTCGCTATCATTCGCGACATCACTGAAAGCAAGCAGGTAAGAAAAAATAATAAAGAAAAATCCATACAACTCGAAGATCAATTTGAAAAAAGTGAAAAACAACGAATTGCAAATTTAATTATTTTAAAGGATCTTAATAAAACAAGCAAGGAATTGTATTCAGAAATCAATGAACGTAAACATGCAGAAAAAGTCCAAAAGGTATTGTACAATATATCCAATGCGGTTTCGTCATCAGAAAATCTTGAAAAGTTAATTGGCCGAATACAAAAAGAGCTCGGAACAATTATTGATACTAAGAATTTTTATGTCGCTCTTTACGATGATAAAACGGATATACTTTCATTTCCATTTTATGCCGATGAAAAAGATACGGCTAAATCTGCTCCGGCAGGAAAAACATTAACCAAGTATGTGATTGAAACAAAGAAATCATTACTTGCAAATCTCGATGTTAAAAAAAGATTTGTCAGGGAAGGGAAACTGGAACATCAGGGAAGTTTATCAAAGATATGGTTGGGGGTACCTTTAATAACTGAAGGAAAAGTAATCGGTGCTTTCGCCGTCCAAAGTTATACTAATGAAAATGCTTACAATGAATTAGATATGAAAATACTCGAATTTGTTTCCGGACAAATAAGTCGCTCAATAGAGCGAAAAAGGGCATATGAGGACATAAGGGCAGCCCTTGAAAAGGCCACCGAATCCGATCGTTTAAAATCAGCATTTCTGGCAAATATGAGCCATGAGATACGCACTCCCATGAATGGTATTCTGGGCTTTTCCGGTTTACTGAAGAAACCGGAACTTTCAACGAAAGATCAGAAACAATATATTGATATTATCGAAAAGAGCGGTGAGCGCTTGTTAAGTACAATTAATGATCTGGTAGATATCTCAAAAATTGAAGCGGATCAAGTAGATGTTCATATTAACAAAACAAATATCAATAACAAAATAAAGGACCTTTACAATTTCTTTAAACTCCAAGCGGAAGAAAAAGGAATCCGACTTTCATATACACATACCTTAGCTATGGAAAATGCGGAAATAAGTACCGATCACGAAAAAGTCTATGCTATCCTGACCAATCTTATTAGAAATGCCATTAAATTTACCCATGAGGGCAGTATTGAATTCGGGTATACGAAAAAAGAAAGCGAACTGGAATTCTTTGTAAAAGATACGGGTATAGGTGTTGCTGAAGATAGACAGCTTCATATTTTTGAGCGCTTTATCCAGGCGGATATTGGAGATAGAAAGGTACATGAAGGATCAGGCCTTGGTCTGTCGATCTCAAAAGCCTATGTGGAAATACTGGGAGGCAAGATCCGGATAGAATCTCAAGAGGGTATAGGAAGCCAATTTTATTTCACGCTTCCTCTTAACTCGGAAACAAAGCGTATTGAGCCGGAAAAGACAGCTGTTATTGAAGAGAAAATACCCGTCTTTGCGAAAAAGCCAACCATACTTATTGCCGAAGATGAAGCGGCTTCTTTTTTGTATCTCAAAATTCTTTTGGAGGATGTATCCCATAACATAATCGAAACAAAAAATGGTACAGAAGCAGTTGAATATTGCAAGACCCATCAAGATGTTGATCTGATATTAATGGACGCCAGGATGCCAAAAATGGATGGCAGTAAAGCCACGCGAGAAATCCGGAAATTCAATAAAGATGTTATCATTATAGCGCAAACTGCTTATGCAATGAGCGGCGATTGCGAAGAGATGATCGCTGTGGGTTGCAATGATTATATCAGCAAGCCGATTGATAGTAATAAATTATTAAATATGATCAAGAAACATTTAAAGGATAGTTGACAGGTCAAGAGTCGAGAGTCGAGAGGTCGATGAGTCGATGGTCGATAGGTCGAGAGAATGGAGTAAGGACTCCTCCGATTCCAAAGCTTCAGGGTGGGGCTAGATGGCGTACCACTCGACTCCCCTATCTTGGGGAGTTTTGTTATATAGATACTTTTTTCAAGAGAGAAGTTTTGTGGCATTTCAAGATGTGAGAAGGCGATGTGGAGAAGAGGGGAAATGATTTACGAATATCGAACAAGGAACGACGAACTCCGAAGTAAATATTTACTTCGCAATTCTAAAATCGTTAATCGATATTCTGAGTTCAATCTGCAAATAACGATCACCAACACATGTGACTGTTTGAAATATGGAAGAAAGTCAAAGGTCAACTAACTTAAAGTATTAAAGCGGTAACCGTAACCTTTAATGCTAACAATATGTTTAGGTTTTGAGGGGTCTTCTTCCAGTTTTTTTCGGAGATTAAGTATAAAATTATCTACTGTTCGAGTGGTGGGCATGAATTCGTAGCCCCAGACTTCATTCAATAAGTCATGACGATGAACAGCTTCACCTTCGTGTTTGATAAAATATTCCATTATGGCAAATTCCTTACTTGACAACTGTATTTCCTTATTATTTCGAAAGGCCTGATGTTTTTTGAAATCTAATTCTACTATCCCGAATGAAACCATTTCCGGAATATGATATACTTGGACAACTCTTCTGAAAATAGCCCTTATACGGGCCATAAGCTCTGGAATACTGAAGGGTTTAGTGAGATAGTCGTCTGCGCCAATATCAAGTCCTGAAATTTTATCCATTTCACTTCCCCGTGCAGTTATCATGATGATGGGTAATTCCGGTTTCTCTTTTTTGATTTTCCTGCATATTTCATGTCCATTCATACTGGGTAACATAATATCCAGTAATATCAGATCGATCTTTTTTTCAAAGGCAAGTTGTAAACCTTTTTCCCCATTCGTTTCAGTCATAACATCATAACTTTCGTATTCCAGATTATCTTGTAATCCTCTGAGAATACTGATATCATCTTCAATTACTAAAATTGTTTTCATATTTATCCCACTTGCTGATTTAAAGTTATTAAAAACACACTTCCTTTACCAAATTCACTGCTAACTGATATTTTTCCCTTATGAGCCTCAATAATTTCTTTTACGACTGTTAATCCAAGCCCTGTTCCACTAATATTTTCTTTTTGATCAATACGATAAAATTTTTCAAATATTTTCGGTAATTGATCTTCACTAATACCAATGCCCCGATCTTCAATTTCGATACAAATATGATCTACTCTTTTAAATAAA
>JAUVKP010000141.1 GCA_030596185.1 Fidelibacterota bacterium
ATAACAATACCGGCAATATTATCTTTAACAAGTGCATTGATCAAAGTATCGTGATTTTCCGATGTGGTTTGATATTCTTGAATGGTATAGATCGCCTCACCATCATCAGATTGAAATTGTTCATTCAAATGTTCTGCTACTTCGGTATAGATTCCATTTCCCTGATCAATGATACCCATATCTTTTGCTTCAATATTTCCGCTAAAAGCAAGAATTGATGGGACAATAGAAATAAGTAAAACAACAAATGGCATAAAAACGGAGATAATAAATGCCTTTGACTTCAATCCTCGGCGCAATTCCCATTGTGCAATGGTTAATGTCTTATTCATCTGTATCTCCTACCAATTCAATAAACGCCTTATCCAAACTACCACCATGTTTTTCCATGATATTTTTCGTCTTGCCCATCGTAATGATCTTCCCTTTATGGATCAGGCACATAGAATCACAGTTCTCTTCAACTTTTGCCATCTGATGCGTACTGAGAATGATGGTGCGATTCTGAGCTTTGAAGTCTTTGATAATATCCTGAAGGATCTTTTGATTGACAGGATCCAAACCGGTAAAAGGTTCATCCAAGATCATTAAAACCGGATCATTGATCACAGCAATAATAAACTGTACTTTTTGTTGATTCCCTTTAGAAAGTTCCGCTACTTTTTTATCTGCAAGATCTTCAATTTTCAATCTCGAAAACCAATAATTTGCTCTCTCTTTTACTTCAGCTACAGGAATAGATTTCAGTCTACCAAAATATTCGACAACATCCCGAACCTTTGCTTTCTGATAGATGCCTCGTTCTTCAGGCAAATATCCGATACGCTTATGATCGCATGATGTACTGGGCTTCCCATCAATACTAATTAGTCCCGAATCCGGTTGAAGAATATCCATGATCATACGAAGTGTGGTGGTTTTTCCTGCACCATTGGGACCAAGAAATCCAAATACCTCTCCAACAGGGATATCCAGTGAAATATTATCCACCGCTTTGATCCCCGTAAAAGATTTACTGACCTTGTCAATTTTCAGCATTATATTTCCTTTAAATAACCTTGGGTTATAAATATATTAACAAAACCTGTTGTGTGAAACACAAATTCAAGTCGCAAATTATCAAAAACACCATAAATAATGTCATCTCGACTAAGTCCGTAGCTGACGGACGTAGTTCCGAATAATCGGAGCGAAGACTGTTCGAAATGACATCAAAAAAGCTATTGACAGCATGCGATTCCCATTTTCTAATCTGTTTCACACAACGGGTTAACAAAGGACATATATACTATAATTGATGATAAAGTTCAAACTCTAATCCATCGGTTCTTTACCATCATTCATCTCATCAGTTTCAATAATTTGCCTCACGAGCTTTAAATGCTCATCACAATTATCATGACTGGCAACTCCCTTTGCAAATTTAACCAGATCGGCATATTGGAAAAATGTTTGCAGGTCGTTCATAAACTCTGCATCTACATGTTCTTTTAATGCCGGAATGAGTTCTGAGGTTGTCAGTTCTTGCAGATGTATAAAATACCTATTTTCAAAATAATCTCGTGAAATATATGTCAATTCCAGATAGAATTGTTTCCATTTTTCCTTGTCCGGGTAATTCTTTTTTTCAAGAGCGCTCAAATAATGCTCCGCTTTTTCTTTGGGTGTTTCCCAGTTTTCTTCGATCACTTGCTTCTTTTTAGACTTATGTTTAATGCCCAATATTAAAAGAAATACACTCCCGGCAAGTAAAAATAAGGCAATTGTAAATTCCCACCAAGTCATTAATGCCAAAGGCAACGGAGGTGTCATAGCTACAGGGGCAGCAGAGCTATCAAGCATGGAATATATATATAGGTATTTCTCGGGTGTAAAGATCGTATCGGGTTTCCCAAATCCTGTGGAATCCGTTTTAATGATCGGCATAGCTGGAATATGAACGAATCCTGTATCAAACTTAACTGCTTCAATATTCAGATCAATAAAATGACGGTGTTTTTTTATTCGTTCTGAAGCTTGAACATCGATGATCTCAAGATCCTTGATCCACATCTGCACATCAGGTAGAACAAACACATGGCGTTCACCACCCGATATGGTATAATTCAGTTTTATTCTATCACCAATATATAATTTTTCCTCATTCACCTTGAAATCCAGCTTCACTTCCTGAGCAAAAAGAGTTCCCGCGATCATAAGGAGAAAAAGGATTCGTTTCATCGGTATTGGTGTTTACCTCTTGTTTTAAAAAAACGGTTCAATGGCTCAATATATGAGACATCTGTAGGTATATGGATCAGATCTGTTTTATTCTTTCGGCACATTCTTTCAAGTTCATCTGTACGTTTTTTATAATGATCGGCATATTGATCACGTACTTTTTTTACAGACGTGTCAATAACTATCTTCTCCCCTGTTTCTGCATCGTAACAGGAAAACAGTCCGATATTTGGGAGCGCTTTATCCAGAGGATCCACAATATTGACCATAATAAGGTCATGTTTGTTCGAAACAGCCTTTAGCGCGTTATCAAAGTCTGTATCGTAGAAATCGCTGATCAGAAAAACAATGCTCTTCTTGTGTGCAACGCGTGAAAGGAATTGTAGGGCATTCTCTATGCGAGTTCCCTTCCCCTCATATTCACCGAAAAGGACCTCGCGAATAACCTGCATAGCATAACCCTTGCCTTTACGGGGCGAGAGATATTTTTCGACATCATGTGTAAAATTGATCAAACCGACCTTATCGCCATTGCGAATGGCTGAAAAAGCTAAGACGGCACAAATTTCCGCTGCGATCTCGCTTTTAAAACGCTCGGTACTCCCCACTCGCCCGGAAGCGGAAACATCTACTAAAAAATAAACGGTCAGTTCCCGTTCTTCTTCCATAACTTTGATAAAGGGTTTGTTATTTCGAGCGGTTACATTCCAGTCGATCATTCTGACATCGTCACCCGGTTGATACTCGCGCACTTCTGAAAAGGACATTCCCTTTCCTTTAAAAATCGAACGATATTCACCTGAGAACACGTCGTTTACAATACGGCGTGTTTGGATCTCAATTTGTTTTACTTTATGTAATATCTCTCGGGACAGCATTAGGGTACCGGAATTGTATCGAACACCGTTTGGATAATATCTTCAACCGTTACATCTTCCGCTTCCGCTTCAAAAGAAAGCAATATGCGGTGACGCAGGACATCCAACCCAACTTCACGAATATCTTCAGGCGTAACATAACCTCGATGTTGTATAAAAGCATGTGCTTTAGCGGCACGAACTAAGTTTAGAGATGCTCGAGGAGATGCTCCGACATCAATAAGTCCACTTATGGATTCGATATTATATTTTTCAGGATAACGGGTTGCAAAAACAATGTCTGTCACATATTTATGGATCTTTTCATCCACATAAATACTGCGTACAATATTCCGTGCATCCATGATCTGTTTAGGTTTAACAACAGCCGATATTTTTTCGGGTAAAACATTTGAAGTCATGAGTGTCAACATACTCATTTCTTCATCCTGGCTGGGATAATCTACTTTTACTTTCAGCATAAATCGATCGACCTGTGCTTCGGGTAAAGGATAGGTTCCTTCCTGCTCAATAGGATTTTGTGTTGCAAGGACAAGAAAAGGTTCTTCAAGGGAATAGGTTGTATCACCAATCGTGACCTGTTTTTCCTGCATCGCTTCGAGAAGTGCAGCTTGTACTTTTGCAGGTGAACGATTGATCTCATCCGCGAGAATAATATTTGCAAAGATCGGTCCTTTTTTGACGTCAAAGGAGGATTCTTTTTGGTTGTAGATCAAGGTTCCGATGAGATCTGAAGGAAGTAGATCCGGTGTAAACTGGATCCGATGAAAAGTTGTATGGATCGCTTGTGCCAATGATTTAACGGCCAAGGTTTTTGCTAGTCCGGGGACGCCTTCCAGTAAGATGTGCCCTTCCGCCAATAGTCCTATTAACAAACGCTGGACCATTTTTTCCTGTCCGATCAATACCTTGCGTAATTCAGCTTGAATAGACTCAAGGAAAACACTTTCTTTTTGTATTTGTTCGTTCAATACTGCAAGATTAAAACTCATGATCACCCTTTCTATTCGCTGGTTTCACTTTTCATGATACCTTTTAATTCTTCGATCTGGTCAAGTGCTTTGCCTAGATTCCGTAGTTCAAATTGTACGGATTCAATCAAATCATGCTTAGGATAATCACGAATAAATCTTTCATATTCCACTTTTGCACGATTCTGATCATTCATGAT
>JAUVKP010000266.1 GCA_030596185.1 Fidelibacterota bacterium
TTTATTCCATAATGAAAAGAACCGCATCGCGGTTCAATATCCACTTCGGATATTCAGATATTCGATATTTATTAAAATGCTTAATGGTCGATAGTTGATAATGTTCAACCACGCTGTGGTTGATTTATTTAAAAATCATAATCCCCGAGCTTACGCTCGGGGCTACTATTGTTTGACCCCGATGGGGTCTAATAGTAAAAAATCCACAAAGAACTTGTACTTATCTTCAATAATAAAAATACTGCTGTTGCTTATTGTATATTTGTTAAAATTGAACAGACCGCAACGCGGTCGAATATAGTAGAAATATCGCTCTATTCAGAAAAGAACCACATCGTGGTTCAATATAATTCAATATTCGTTATTCACTTCAGATGTTCTAATGTTCGATATTGACATTCAAGGACTTGGCACTTTAATTTTGACTCTTGGATATTGTATCTTTTTTCTTTGACTATAAATCTCGTGTATCCTGTAATCATGCCTGCCCTTCCGAATCCGCCAGCTGGCGGAGTAGGAGGGTCTAAAAAATCCGGTCACAAATAAAAAACCTTCCGTAATGGAAGGTTTAAATCTGATATGCTATAAAATATTATGCTTTTTCAATACGATCGGATTTGATGCACTTTGTACATACTTTAATCCGTTTAACTGTACCGTCTACTTTAGCACGTACACGTTGTAAATTGGGTTCCCAACGACGACGAGTTCTATTATTAGCATGACTTACATTATTGCCGTATTGTGGCTTCTTTCCGCATATTTCACAAACTTTTGCCATTTTATCTCCTTCACATTATCAAAAGCCTGCTAATATCTTACATTAATAGGAACAAATCAAGTGTTTTTTATGATTTTATGCAAGATATGATAATATAATAGTTTGGACAGGATAACAGGATCTACGGGATTAGGCTGAATACAAATATCTATTCAGAGTTTATCGCCTAAGCAATGACCTTTGACAGAATCTTTTTCTATTTCAAAACCAAGGAGAGTTACTTCTTTTCCTTCAGAAGTGATCACCTTTCCCAGACCAAGTGCTTGATCATATGAATTTAACAATTTGTATGAATTGAGTCTCTTATTATTATCATAAAACAACATCACATGATCGCGAAGAGATGAACTTATATCTTTATTCCAGGCATATTGATAGAAATCACTTTTATCAATAAAAATAAAATAAACACTTTTAGCAAAATACAAAGGTCCAAGAACACCAAAAATAAGATCTGCTATAGTACCTATTCTTGGTGGACAATAGGCTGCACCTTCTCTGAAAAGCTTAAAAGCATTTCCAACCGCTTGAGCAGCGACCAAAATATTGTATTGAGAAAATTCAAATTCACCATTCAATGTCAGGGCTTTATCATCTAGTCTAACGTAGGGCGGATCAAAATACTTGACCTCAGTTTCATTAGTTTTCAATTCCCAAAAATTATTATTTACATTTTCTTTAAAATCCAATTTTACAATCTTGCCTTGCACTAAACAGCTAAGCAATAATAAAAGATCATTTTCTAGGTCACCAAATGAAATAATTACATCGTTTACCGGTAATTCAACCGACAAGGAAAGACTAATAATGTCATTATATGAGTATTGTTTTTCTTCAAATTTCAAAGCGATCTTATTGGGAAATTCCCTGGAATGTTGCATTAAAACAGAAGCAAAATTCGGGAACGGTACAATATGTTCGGAATAGGGAACATCCAAATATGTTCTTTTTACCTCATTCATCATTTAACCTATCAATTCACAAAACACATGAAGTCTCGAATCGATCTCATCTTTTGTTATGGATTCTAATTTATCTGTCGAAAAGGATTCCACAAGAAAAGATGCCATAACAGTTCCATGGATCATAGCTTCTTGATAATCACTGAATTTTAGATCTTTGGTATTTTTGCCAGCCAAATAACCCATAAATCCGCCTGCAAAGGTATCTCCGGCGCCGGTAGGATCCACTAATTGATCTTCGGGACATATTGGGTACACGGCATGTTGATCATGATGAAAAAGCTCGGCACCATATTTGCCTTTTTTAGCAATAACCGTCTTTGGGCCCATATCTTGAATAAGCTTAACCCCATCGGATAAACATTCAGCCTCAGTCAATTGTATGATCTCTTCATCATTAATAATAACTATATCCACACGGGACATTGCTTCGATCAGCTTGTCTTTACTTACATTGATCCAAAGATTCATGGAGTCCAATCCAACAATAGGCTTTTCCTCCATCTGGTCAAGTACTTGGATCTGAAGTTCAGGATGAATATTTCCCAAAAAGAGAAAATCTGTCTTTTTATATTTTGCCGGTAAAACAGGCGAAAACTCTTTAAATACATTCAATTCAGTAAAGATCGTATCGCGATTCTTCATGTTTTGCTTGTATTCTCCTCCCCATCGAAAGGTTTTTCCTTCCTTGACCTCAAGACCTTCTATATCAATATTACGCTCTCTGAAACCATTTATTGCACGCTGAGGAAAATCATTTCCTACAACACCCACAAGGCTGACCGGTGAAAAATGTATGGCCGCCAGACTAAAAAATGTTGCGGAACCACCTACAGCATCATCTCGCCTTCCTTTGGGAGTGATAACCGTATCTAAAGCAATTGAACCAACTACAACTAGTGACATTTTTCTCCTATTTGACAAAAGTACATTTATTGATAGCAACACCTGCA
>JAUVKP010000147.1 GCA_030596185.1 Fidelibacterota bacterium
AAAAGAAATATTGCCCGATTCCCCAAAGAATTCATGTTTCAGTTAACTGAAGAAGAAATTAAATCTTTAAGGTCACAATTTGTGACCTTAAAAGAAGAAAGAGGGAAACATACAAAGTATCTACCTTACGCATTCACCGAACAGGGTGTCGCAATGCTTTCGGCTATACTACGTTCAGACAAAGCAATCCTTGTCAGTATAAACATCATGAAGGCTTTTACAAGTGCCAGGAAATTCATTCTTGCAAATTCTGATATGCTGGAAAAAATGAACAATCTTGAAATAAAAATTCTCAATACTGACAAAAAAGTTGATATCGCATTAAATGCTTTAAACATGAAAAACCTTTCATTGGATCAAGGTGTTTTCTTTAAAGGCCAAATATATGATGCTTACACATTTGCAGCTGATCTGATCCGTTCGGCAAAGCATTCTTTAACACTAATAGATAATTTTATCGATGATACTGTACTGACACTTTTTCTTAAACGTAAAAAAGGAGTTTCACTTCAAATAATCACTCAAAAGAACAGTAAAGAGCTTCTTTTGGATATAAAAAAACTTCAAGCACAATATACCGGGGTGAAGTTGATCCATAACCGTGATTTTCATGATAGATTTTTGATCATAGATGAAGATCAAGTTTATCATATGGGCGCATCTCTTAAAGATCTCGGCAAGAAATGTTTTGCATTTACTAAAATGAATAAAGAACTATCGACCCTTATAATGGAAAATATTTTTACAAATAAATGATTATTTAGTAAATAGTGCTTCACAAAGGATATTGTATTTTACTTTACAAGAAATATTGAAATTCAACATCCATCATTCATAATTTTACAAATTCCAATCTCAGAGAGATCCCAAACTTGGTTCAGGATGACCATTTAAGCTGGTTTTGTCGTTTATATAATTCCCGGAATCATGAATAGATCTCTCCACGTGGCCTGACGGTCGTAGCCCCGATACTTCGGAGCGTAGACTGTTCGAGATGACAGCTCATATGTTGAATCTTCGGTGGGCAGGTAACTAAGTTCAGGATGACGTAATTTACGTCTCACGACTTACGCTTCACGCAATTGTCAACCGTCAATTATCCTTTGTCAATTTTTTATAAACATTTCGATCTTCTTAGGCAAGACACTCACTTCCAATGGTGTTACACCAAAGATCTCACCCTCGGGATTAAGGGTCTTTTCGGGGAAGGTTTCAACTTTAAAATGCTTACCCTGATAAACTTTTATATGCGGATTGCTTAAATGTTTCCCGGTATAAAGGGTCGGAAGAGCTTTTAATATTTCACCTTTTTTGCAATTATTCAAAATAACCAGCTCAATTAAACCGTCATCGATCACAGAATTCGGGGATATTTTCATATTACCGCCAAAGATCGTGGAATTTGAGAAATTGGCAAGAGCTGAGTCGAATTCATGCTCAACACCATCTACTTCAAGCTTTACATGAAATGGTTTAAAGCGCATGATCTCAATCAGAGCGCTCACCGTATAAGCCGTTTTACCCAAGAATTTTTTATATTTATTTCCATGGATGCATACATCGGTCGGGAGTCCGAAGCTAATACAATTGATCGAATAATAATCCTCACTTTCAGTGGTAAATTTCATGACATCAACTTGTTTCTTTTTTGCTTCATTGATCGCGATCACGCCATCCCGCCATGTTTTCATACCTATGTCTTGTGAAAATGAATTTCCGGTTCCAACAGGAATTACACCGAAAGTAGGGTAGGTCCTGACTTTTTTATTTTTGATCAATCCATTCAGGACTTCATACATTGTACCGTCACCACCAACAGAAACAAGCGCGTCACATGTATTCAGATCAAGATGTCTTACGATCTCGGTTGCATGATCATGGTATAATGTTCGATGCTCTGTGATTTGATGTCCGGCATCCTGAAGAGCTTTTATGGCCAATGGTGCTAAGTTATCGCCCCGGCCACCGCCGGAATGGGGATTATATACAAGTTGAATTTTCACAATGAATCTCCGATTTGAGTTTTGCTGAAAATTAAGGAATTAAATTCATATCACAATGGAAAAATCGCAAGAACGCTCCGAGACCCTACCTATGCCACATTTTCGGTCAACCTTTCTTCGGCAGTTGGCGGACTAGGATTGTTTTTATTAAAAAATAAAGGAATCTCTACTTTTGCCTTGAATTATCAATTGTCCTTTCTCAATTGTCAATTGTACAAATTCTACTTTGCTGGAACAAAATATTTCCTTAATTTCTTCTAATAATAAACCATGTAACATTCACAAGAAGGATATACACATGAAAAAATCATTTATTGCTTTATTCCTCGTATTTGCTTTGCTTGTCAGCTCTTGTTCTACCATGAAGGTTGTACATAATAAACAACGGGATAAACTTCAAAAAAAAGCCGACAGATATCGTTTCTTCGGTGGTGTAGCTGAAATAGGTGAGGCCATGAGCCAACGTGAAGATATCGCACGAGATAAAGCACGGACAGATGCTTATATTAAGATCGGACAAAGCATTCAGTCCCGTATCGACGGCGTTTCTGCTCTTTATATCAAGGAAGAAGGTGAGGGTGCAGACTCAGAAATAACAGATATCTTTGAAAAGAGCGCCAAAGTGATCATCAATACAACAATTCAGGGTATTTTTTCCGTTGATGAAACCATCACGCTTAAGGATAATACTTATACTGTATATGCCCTTTATGCCATTACACCTCGTTCGATCAATACCCGTTTAATGAATGAACTGAGAGAACAACAACCGGAGATATATGAACGCTTTCTCTTATCCAAAACATACGGTGAAATGGAAGAAGGAGTAATGCAGTATGAGAAGGAAATTGTACAGTAAAAGCGTGATTCGAAACTCGTGACGCGTAACGCGTTTAAGAATATATGCAAAAACCGTCTTATGGACGGTTTTTGCGATTTGTGGCCAATAATAACCGTAGAGACACGCCATGGCGTGTCTCTACATATATATCTTGGATAAATCACAGCGCTTAAGCGCTGCTTCTAAATACGAATTACGCATTACGAGTCACATGTGACAAATGAAATAGCAGTTCCTCCACCGGGTGCTAAATTCAACGATATATCACTGCGATGGAAGACATCGACCGTATCAATTTCGTATTCTGTCGGATTATTGCTCCAATGAGCATTTTTACCATCGGAGTAGATAATTGCTGTATATTTTTTGTATTTGTCTAAGAAATCACATTGAATATTTATCCTACGCGGTTCTTCATTCGTAATACTTCCCAAAAACCAATTATTGGAATCACGTTCTTTGCGGATGATAGTGACAAATTCACCGACCTCGCCGTCCAGAACCTGGGTTTCATCCCAATCGACGCCTACATCACGAATAAATTGGAATGCAGGATGTCCGTCGTAGTTCTTGATCAGATCAGGAGCCATTTGAACGGGACTGTATATCACAACATAAAGCGCCAATTGATGTACTAATGTTGTATTGATCTGATTATTGGGTTTATATGGATTTAATTTAATATCAAATATACCCGGAGTAAAGTCAATAGGACCTGCCAACATGCGAGTAAAAGCGACAGTCGGCAAGTGGTGCGGTGGGTTACCACCATCTGGAGACCATGCATTAAATTCCTGCCCGCGTAGACCCTCTCGGGAAATGGCATTAGGATAGGTACGCCGGATCCCGGTATCTTTGATAGGTTCATGAGCATTGATGGCAATGTTAGCTTTGGCCGCTTTTGTGATGGCCAGTCTGTATTGATTAACCATCCATTGACCATGGTGATACTCGCCTTTGGGGATGATCTTGCCTACATAGCCTGTTTTGACCACCGAAATACCCAAATCATTCATCAAAGCATATGCCGTATCCATTTGTTCGGCATAAGTTCGGGGTGCTGCCGATGTTTCGTGATGCATAATGATCTCAACACCTTTTCTTTTAGCATACGCAACGACTTCTTTTAGATCATAATCGGGGTAGGGTGTTACAAAATCGAAAACACCTTCGCGATTGAAATCTCCAAACCAGTGCTCCCAACCGGTATTCCAACCTTCTACCAATAATGCGCCAATCCCGTTCTTAGCACAAAAATCAATATACTCTTTAGCATATTCGCTTGTTGCACCATGCCTG
>JAUVKP010000127.1 GCA_030596185.1 Fidelibacterota bacterium
GCAGGTAATGCGATGGACGGTCAGAGTATAAGCTTTATAACAGATAGTTCTTATTATGCTAGTCGCAAGATGATAGATAATTTTATGGGTACATATGAATGGAGAGCACCGACATATAGTGGTTCTACATCCGGAATCAACAGTGCATCATCTTCATCAACCATTCAGTCAACCAATCGTGTTTCGGGATTTGCTCCGGACTATAGGTCTTTGAGGATTATTCTTGTTCCTACTGATGCATCTTGGTTTGCACGTGTTCATAATGCAGATCTAAACGCAAACTCTAATATTGATACATCAATGATTATGCAAGCTTACATTTACGGTGACGGAAGCGGATATAAATTCCGTTTTAGTATTAATGAAAGAGAAGGCGAAAACCTTTTTGAAGTCTCAACATGGTATACCGTCGACTGGATTGGCTGGAAATTGGTTGAATGGGATATTCATGATCCTTCGCAGTTCGGAGAATGGGGCGGTATGACAGGTGGTAGTCTTGATGGTACATCATATGGTTATGAATCTTTGCAATTCGCTCCCGGTACTGAAAATCCCGAAGCACCAATTACTGTATATATCGATCAACTGCGTATGATAGATAGGCGGGAAGGAGTTTATCCTCAGAATTATCCTCCGGTAATTGAGGCAATTCCAGATACAATGGTAGCACCGTCAACTGGAGTCTATTATTATGCGGCTTACAGCGATCCTAATCCCGATGATATTCTTACTATGTTTGTTATTCCGGATACTTCAGCGATCGCAATTCGGCGCTATTCATCACCGGCTGAAAAATTTCGATTAAAGGCTGATGGAACGTACGAAGGAACAAGTCATATTCTTGTTATTGTCAAAGATAATGGTGTTGGTGAATTAGCGGATACGGCTGAATTTGATATGATTATTTCCACCACAGCTGTTGAACAAATTCCCGAAAAATTCATAGTTTATCCGAATTACCCCAATCCTTTCAATCCTGTAACGACCTTGCGTTTTGACCTGCCTTCGAGCGATAAGGTTCGGATTGAAATATTCAATACGCGCGGACAACGGGTTGCGCTTCTTGCAGACCGGCATTTTGAAGCGGGTTCATGGAATTTGAATTTTGATGCGTCTTATTTGAGCTCCGGTGTTTATTTCTATAAGATCACTGCAGGTGAGGTTTATAGCGTTAATAGAATGACATTGTTGAAATAGATCTTCTGTAAGAAATATTGCTATGTACGGAACGGTTTCAAACCGTTCCGTACTTTTTTAATCATTAAATTATTCTCTGATTTTCAAACCGTTCCGTACATTTTTATATCACGAAATGAATTCCTGAAGGAGAAAACGCCCCGTACTTTTTATATGTGCCTAATGATTTTCTGAAGGGGATATTTTGGGATTATTCCTTATATAAAATCTAAAATCATCAATTTCATTATTGAATTTTCTAACAATTCTATCATTGAATGATTTATGCCATTTAAAACTTCTTTTTGGCAACATATCATTAATCTTTCGGGATGAAAAAGTTTTAAACGCCCTGATTAATTCTGATAACCCATGGATTTTATTATTTGTAGGGAATGGTTTCGAACCATTCCGGACATGAACATCACCTGTTATATGTATAATACCATGAAAATGGTCAGGCATGATAACATACTCATCTAATTTTACATTTGTATAATGAAGGGGAATATCTAGCCAACATTTTTTTACAATTTTTCCATACTCATTAGGTGTAAACTCATTTTTAACGATCTTGCCAAATTTAATATGAACGCTATCAAGGGTAATCGTAATGAAATACGCACCTTTTGAACGATAATCGTACCCGGGCAATCTCTGTTTTTTACGCGTTCTCATTTGGGAAAATAATAATAAAATCATTAAAATATTTTAATATGTTGCCAAAGTGTGACTTGTATCACAATTAATGAATATTTTTACTAGTTGTTACCCATAATTTCTTCAAAAACTCGGTGGATTTATTCCTCGTAATCACTATATTTGTGCATTGTTAATTAGGTAGAAACTTACCGCATTTCAATGGGAGAAAAACATTGAAGCTATCGACATTTAAAAAAGGTCTTCACCCTGAAGATTACAAGTATTTCAGTCATGACAAGGCCATAGAGACTTTGCCTCTGCCGGATGATGTTTACATCCCGCTGCAACAACATATTGGCGTTACCTGCGAGCCCTTGGTCCAAAAGGGCGATAAGGTCAAGACGGGGCAGATCATTGCCAACACAAGCGCCTATGTCTCAGCACCTGTTCATTCAAGCATTACCGGTGTTGTTAAAGATATTGAAAAATATTACCATCCTCTCGGCATGCGCGCAACCATGATCCATATTCATCGTGAAGGAGAAGAGGAATGGGAGCTCCTTGATAAGGTCGATGATTGGAAATGGGCTCCAAAAGAAAAATTACTGGAAACTATTCGTAATGCCGGACTTGTAGGTCTTGGCGGAGCAACTTTCCCGACCCATGTAAAATTAAATCCCCCTGAAGATAAAGCTATTGATTCCTTCATTTTGAACGGTGTAGAATGTGAACCTTATCTGACATCCGATGATCGCTTGATGGTTGAAGAGACTGACAAGATCTTGCTTGGCATGGCGATCATGATGCATATACTGGATGTAAAAAAAGGCTACATCGGAATTGAAAATAATAAGCCCGAAGCCATTGCTCAAATGCAAAAACGCGTTGTTGAACTTGGCTATCCTTTCACCGTTGTTCCTCTGAAAGTAAAATACCCTCAGGGCGCAGAAAAAATGCTGATCTACTCTGTCTTAAAACGCAAAGTGCCTTTCAGTAAACTTCCTATGGATGTCGGTGTGGTTGTGAACAATGTGGCTACCGCTTTTGCTGTTGCAGAAGCTATTACGGAATCAAAGCCCTTGATCCAGCGTGTCATTACGGTAACGGGTGATGGTGTTAACAAGCCCAAAAATCTTATGGCTCGTCTCGGTACACCGTTTAAAAACTTATTTGAGTCTTGCGGAAACGTCAAAGATGATGTTTACCGTATTTTTATGGGCGGCCCCATGATGGGGATGACCCAATATCATCTTGAATCACCGGTTGTAAAAGGAAGTAGCGGTATTGTTGCCGTTACCGGTGAACTTGTTGAAGAATTAAGTACATTTCCCTGTATTCGCTGTGGAGCCTGTGTGCGTACCTGTCCCATGAATCTGATGCCCTTGCGTTTGTCGAAATTCTCCCAGGCAAAAGAAGTCAAAAAACTTGAAGAATTCGGCATCATGGATTGTATTGAATGCGGATCATGCTCCTTTGTATGTCCGGCAAATATTCCAATAGTACAATGGATCAAGGTAGGTAAGATCAGAGTTCGGGAAGAAGCGAAAAAGGCAAAGGAGAAAGCATGACAGAACAAAAGTCTGCTCCGGAAGAATTGAAAAAAGAAGTAAAAGTAGAAGCAAGCCCGGAAAAAGAAATAAAAAAGCCGATTGAGGAAAAACCAAAACCAAAACCGGATCCTCGTCGCCGCTTGTTTAAATCAGATCGTATGACTATTGTGGCTCCAGCTCCGCATAATAAAGGGAAACACTCTGTACCACGAATAATGTATACAGTTATCGCCGCTCTTTTACCTGCTATTATTGTATCTCTTCTTCTTTTTGGTACAAAGGCTATGGTAACGATCCTGGTAGCTGTTTTTGCTGCTATGGTCGCTGAGTATGCATGCAATAAGATCATGAAGACCGGACTGACCATTGATGATGGATCAGCGATCTTGACCGGTATTCTTTTAGCAATGACACTTCCGCCATCTTTCCCCATCGCGGGAACGGCTCTTGGCGCGGTGGTTGCTATTGTTTTCGGTAAACAGGTTTTTGGCGGTTTGGGTGCTAATATTTTCAATCCGGCTTTATTGGGTCGTGCCTTTCTACAAGCAAGCTTTCCTGTTAAGATCACAACATGGACTTTGCCTGCTTTCGCGGGTGTTGATGCTGTTAGTGGCGCAACGCCATTGGGACAATTCTTTTCCCCCGATAAATTTGAAACACCTATCCGGGATTTGTTACTTGGAAATGTTGGAGGATGTATCGGTGAAACGTCTGCGATCGCATTGTTGATCGGTGGAATAATACTGGTCATCTTAAAATATGCTGACTGGCGAATTCCCCTAAGCTATATTGGTACGGTTTTTATGTTTTCCGGTATTTTATGGCTGGTAAACCCGGAAGTTTATCCCAATCCTTTATTTATGGTTTTTTCGGGTGGCTTGATCCTGGGAGCCTTCTTTATGGCAACTGACATGGTAACATCTCCGATTACCCCACTTGGGACCTGGATATATGGTATTGGCATGGGTGTTGTACTTATTGTGATACGTGTATGGGGAGGATTGCCGGAAGGTGTCATGTATTCAATTCTGTTCATGAATGGACTGGTTCCGCTTTTGAACCGCTGGACGCGACCTAAATATTTTGGTGAGATCCAGGTAGAGAGGAAGAAATAATGAATA
>JAUVKP010000024.1 GCA_030596185.1 Fidelibacterota bacterium
ATGTAATTTAGCACTGTTAAAAGCGAAGTCACCTTCTTGTGGAAATCATGAGATCTATGACGGTTCATTCACCGGAAAATTGGTCCCGGGGAAGGGGCGGACGGTGAAATTATTTGAAAAGCATGGTATTAAAGTGTATAATGAAAATGAAATCGAAATATTGATAAAGGAGAATAAAGATGTTTGATCCCAGAGAAAAGAAATTGGCAGAATTATTGGTTAATTATTCCTGTGATGTTCAAAAAGGTGAAAATGTTCTGATCGAAGCCTTTGATATCCCCGAAACCTTTGTAAAACAACTGATCCGTGCGATCCGCCAGCGTGAAGGAAATCCTTTTGTGAGTTTAAAGAACAATTCTATCCAACGGGAATTGTTTTTGAATGGAACGGATGAGCAGATCACTTTCAGTGGTGAATACGAAGCTTATCGTATGAAAAATATGCAGGCATATATAGGCGTCCGGGGTTCGCAAAATATTACCGAATTATCCGATGTGCCCGCTGATGATATGAAACGTTATCAAACTTTATGGAGTCAACCTGTTCATTCACGGATTCGTGTACCCGATACGAAATGGGTAGTCCTGCGTTGGCCAACACCATCTATGGCTCAACAAGCCGGTATGAGTACCGAAGAATTTGAAGAATTTTATTTTGATGTATGTACACTTGATTATCCCAAGATGGCCTTAGCACAGAAAACACTGATGGCACTAGAAGCAAAGACCGATAAAGTTCATATTAAAGGACCCGGTGAAACTGATCTACGCTTCTCAGTGAAAGATATTCCCGTTATTCAATCTTGCGGTTTGCGTAATATCCCCGATGGCGAGGTTTTTACCGCACCGGTCAGAGATTCTGCCAATGGCGTGATCGAATACAATACACCCACACTTTATCAGGGGACAGTATTTGATAGAATTAAATTGACATTTGAAGACGGAAAGATCATTAAAGTCGACGGTGATGATGTTGAACGATTGGAAGAAATATTCAATACGGACGAAGGCGCTCGTTATGTGGGTGAATTTGCCATTGGTATGAATCCATATATCAATCGTCCTATGAAAGATATACTTTTTGATGAAAAGATCGCAGGTTCCATCCATTTTACCCCCGGGAATTCTTATGATAATGATTTTAACGGCAATCGCTCTTCGATTCACTGGGATCTGGTTTTGCGCCAGACACCTGAATGTGGTGGTGGGGAAATCTGGTTCGATGATGTACTTATCCGTAAAGACGGTATGTTCGTCCTTGATGAATTGAAATCATTAAATCCCGAAAACCTGAAATAAAAATATGGGAAAAGCTGAATTATCGACAGTTGTATCTGTTCGCAAAGTTCAAAAATATTATAGCGGAGATATACTTAAAGCTGTTGAAGAAATATATGTGGCTGCAGGTGGTCCGGATCCAAAGGGAAAAAAAGTCCTGCTTAAACCTAATATATTAGCTGATTTGGCACCTGAAAGAGCAGTGACAACCCATCCGGAAGTGTTCCGGGCATGTGCTCAATACTTTCAATCTCGGGGTGCTACGGTCCTTGCAGGTGATTCTCCCGCTTTACATACTTCCGGTTTTAAGGCAAAGATCTGTGGTATTGGTCCGGTTTGTGAAGAACTGGGAGTAAAATGGATTGATTTTACCGAAGATCCCATTCACAGGAAGGGATTTAAATTTGCCAGGATCCTTGATGAAGTAGATATGGTGATCTCGTTACCGAAATTAAAGACACATGAATTGGCATACTTTACCGGTGCTACTAAAAATCTTTTTGGATTAATACCCGGATTGTCAAAGGCTCTTTTACACGCAAAATACCCAAATCGAAATGCTTTCTCGGCAATGATCGTGGATGTAATGGAAGCAATTAAACCGACTTTTGCTATTATGGATGCCATTATTGGTATGGAGGGTGCGGGACCACAAAATGGACAGCCAAAACATATTGGTCTGATCCTTGGCTCATGCAATCTCATAGCATTGGATATTGTGGCATCCCAGATCGCGGGTTACAACCCTATGGATATTCCTATGCTTTCTCACGCTGTTAAAAATGGTATTCAGGTTAAAGATATTAACGATATTATTGTAGAGGGTGGCTCGATCAAGAAATTCAAAGTGAAGAATTTTAAGCGTATTCCTATTGATCGACGATATAATCTTATCTATATGGGTGTTCGATATGAAAGGATGCGTCGGCGATTTGATCGCAGGCCGATCTTTGATCATGATAAATGTATCCTTTGTGAAAAATGTATTCAGATCTGTAAAGCGGAAGCTTTGGAGATCAAAGACGGTAAGATCCATATTCACGATCCCAATTGCATTCGCTGTTATTGCTGTCATGAAGTGTGCCCCGTTAACGCCATAGAGATCAAACGAAAGGTCTTTGGATGAAAAAATCAATTATAATTGTTTTAACGTTATTTTCAATGGTATTTGCCTGTACGTCCGCAGTTATCAGCGGCTCGGCGACCGTTGACGGCCGTCCCTTGCTCTGGAAACACCGCGATACAGGATCGCTTGAGAACAAGTTGGTCTTTATTTCGGAGAAAGGGTATGACTTTATGGGGATTGCCAATGTGAAGGATCCAATGAATAAAGACATTTGGATGGGTCTGAATGAAAAAGGTTTTGCCATAATGAATACTGCTTCCTACAATATAAACGAAGGCGTGACCTGTGATGTCGAGCCTGATCAGGAAGGACTATTTATGCGTTTGGCACTAGAAAGCTGTGCGGATATGAATGATTTTGAAGAACTTCTGCGCAATTCTTCGGGTAAATGGGGAATAGATGCCAATTTTGGTGTGATCGATGCAGAAGGTAATGCAGCTTATTATGAAACAGGCTACTATGATTACACAAAATTTGATGTAAACGATCCCGAAACTGCTCCTGATGGATATTTGATACGAACGAACTTTTCTCAAACAGGGAAAGGTGATAATGGTGTAGGTTATATTCGTTTTGATGCCACATCTGAGCTTTTTGCAAAGCAGGATAAATTCTCGGTGGAATTCATTCTTCGTGAAGCCACGCGTAATTTGGATCACGGTCTGTTAAAAAAAGATATCGCCAATATGAAATTGCCAAAGAATTTCAATGATAAGACCATGGTCGATTTTCAAGATTATACCGTCAGATATTCAAGTGCTTCTGTTTTGGTCATTCAAGGTGTTCTACCCGGAGAAGACCCCAAAAATACAATTTTATGGCCGATAATGGGTTTTCCCCTGACGGCAATGGCAACACCGGTTTTCTTCTCGAGCGGAGCAGAATTACCCGAAGTGATCACAACAGAAACTACAGAGGCACCATTTTTACCCACTGCATCTTTAAAACTAAAAAATGAATTGTTCCCTGTTCTATACGATGACAAGGAAAATTATATTGATGTTGCGAAGTTGAAAAATCGTAAAAATACCGGATATTATCAGATATTGATGGACAAGGAAATAAAGATATTAGAGAAAGTAGAAGAGATTCGTGCTAATCCTACCGATAAGTCTATATTGGAATATTATGATTGGCTGGATAACTATATTTCGAACGTATATGAAGATCTTTTACCTTGCGAACCCATGAAATATGATCTTCCCAGATGTGACGACGAAAAGATTTGTAAATAGTAAGACCTTCCGGCTGGTGTCCGAACGTAGAGAGGATCTGCCGGATGGTCGAGAAAGAACGAAAAAAAGACGTAAGGCGTAAGGTGTAAAACGTGAGACGTAAGATGTAAAACGTGAGACGTGAAATGTAGGGAACAGGCGGGTCTGTTCCTTTTTTATTTTTAAACCACTGTTTCAGTACCCCCTGCGACACCAAAGCATTTTAGACTCGTCAGCTAACGGAGAAGGAGATAGATTTTGGGGTTAAAACCCCGATTTATTTTGGATTAACAATCCCCGGGTTGAAATCCGGGGCTAATCATATTTCCCGGCAAAATATTTCCTCTCAACCCTCAACTCTCAACTCTTCGTCTTTTCGACTCATCGACCCATCGACTTCTTTAGACACATCGTTTCTTATACAAATAAATAAACACGCCAACAATGATCGCGCTGCCAAGCAAGCTTAATGGATCCATGCTTTCGCCAAGAAAAAAGATACCGATGAGAGCGGTAAAAAGAACATGAAGATACTTATAGGGGGCGATATCAGATGCGCGAGAATAGCGATAAGACTCCGTCATAAGCATTTGCCCTATACCCGCAAAAACTCCGATCCCGAGCAAATAAAACCACTGAATAGTTGTGGGCATAACAAAGCTTGCAATGGCTCCGGGCAATGTAACGACAAATGAGATCAATGAAAAATAGAAGACGATCGTACCGGGTGCTTCACCTCGAATATTTAAAAGACGAATGATCGCGTAAGCAAATCCGGCAAAGACAGCGGAGCCCAATCCAAATACTGCAGGTAAAACAACGATGTCAAATTGGGGTTTTATAATAAGCATGGAAGCTAAAAACGCAACAATAATTCCAATAATCTGATAACGATTGAGCTTTTCTTTAAGAAATAGTGCTGCGAAAAGAATAACAAAGAAAGGTGACAATTTATTCAACATTGTACCATCACTAAGGTTCATATTGGAGATGCAATAGAAGTATAACATGACGCCGACCAAGCCACCTATACCTCTTAATATTAGGAACTTACGATTTTTTGGCTGTCCCCAAAAAGACTCCCCGTTTTTGGCAATAATAACGATCGCAATGATAAGTGAGATTAAATTTCTAAAGAGGACTTTTTCGAAGAGAGGAAGGTCGCCGGCTAGGCGTACCATAAGGGACATTAGAGCAAATGACAGTGAAGAAATTGCCATTAAAATTATTGATTTTTTGTATCCATTTTCCATCAGAAAATTTATAATAAAAACATCAATTTTCATATCAAAATCTTGACTACGATTGATAATTTCTTTACATTAACCGGCTATTATAAAAATTGTTTTTAGGAGTAAAGTCGTATCGTATCAAATTATTCGACATTTTTCAAGCAAGTCCAAAAAACACCGGAAGATGTGTTTATTTATTCAGGCGAAAAAGCTCTGACTTATAAAGAAGTTTTTGAATCTTCTTTGAAGCTTGCCAGCCATTTTCATCAACAGGGGATTACAAGAGATTCTCGTGTTGTTGTTATGCTGCCAAATATTCCTGAAATGATCTATACATGGTTGGCCCTTTCCCGCTTGGAAGCCATGATGATCCCCGTCAATGTAAATTACAAATCTTTGGCATTGAGATATATTATTGATGACAGTTCTGCCGTGTCTGTGATCTATCATGCAAACAATGAAGAAGATGTTCTAAATGCAGCTGATATTCTTACTTCTTTAGATGTCTTTATTGGTTTGGGTGAATGTAAAAATGAGGGAAGCATAGATTTCATGGAATATATGGATAAGCCCTTATTTGGTGGACCATATACTCCCGAAGGTGATGATACAAATGTGATGTTTTACAGTGGTGCTGCAACCGGTCCCGCCAAATACGCAAAATACTCAAATTATCAGATATGTAGAAACACCAATGACTACCTTTCTGCTGTTATGCTAAAACCGAAAGATGTGCTGTTCTCGCAATTTCCCTTAGCACATTATATTGGATATATTGCTGTCATGAATGCAGTCGTCAATGCTGGTGCTTCAATTGCAATTTGCAATACAGATGATGAAGGTGAGCTAAAGAAAACATTTGACATCTCAAAAGCGAACTACATAGTTGCGGAACCTGCCTATATTGCTTACTTAAACGAGAAGAATGATAAAACGTTTTTACCTGAATCTCTGCAATATGCTATTACCGGTGGTGGACGACTCAAAAAAGAAATTCATGAAGCTTTTATGAATATCTATAAGATGCCGGTTTTTAAGATCTATGGAATGGTGGAGGCCGGGCCAATACTTACCGTTAACACGAATGCGGATAAACCTTCTTCTATCGGAACAACCTTAAGCAATGTTTCAATTGCATTGAAAAAGGGCGATCAAATGTTAACTGAAGAAGTTATCGGTGAAATATCCGTAGTCTCCAGTATATTGACTGAGGATCTTCATAAATTGCTTAGCGATCAATTTCATGATGGTTGGTACCATACGGGAGATCTTGGTCGTTTAGATATGGATGGTTATCTATATTTTGTGGATCGTAAATCTTACGTGATCAATGTCCGAGGTTTTGATGTTTATCCTGAACAAGTAGAGACAGTCTTGATGAAACATCCTATGATCCAGGATGTTGTTGTGAAGGGAACATCCAAGGACAGCTATTCTGAAAGTATTCAGGCTTATATCATTCAGGAAGATGGGAAACGTTCAACGGATGATGAACTGATTACATTTTTAGAGAAGAAATTACCCCGGTATCAAATACCGGAAAAATTTATATATGTCAACCACTTTCCAAAATCTCCTACGGGGAAAGTAGTACGACAAGCTTTGAAATAAAATAAAACCCATTATGGAGGAAATATAATGGCAACTTTGACCAAAGATATTCGCAATATCGCACTGGTTGGTCATTCAGCAACAGGAAAAACCTTATTGGCCGACGCCTTCCTGCTGAATGCGGGGACGATCAACCGACTTGGATCAGTCCAAGAAGGTACTACCACTTCAGATTATTCTCAAGAAGAGATAGATCGTCAGATATCACTTCGTGCATCATTAATGCACGTAGATCAAAATGGTGTTAAACTGAATTTATTAGATACGCCGGGATACATTGATTTTTCCGGTGAATTAATCGCAGTCAGTCACGTTGTTGATGCAGCTGTACTTACTGTTGATGCTACATCAAATGGTATTGAAGTTGGTACCGAACTGGCTTGGGAAGCACTTGAAAATAATAATGTATCACCTTTCTTTGCAGTTTCTATGTTGGATAAAGAACATACGCATTTCGACGAAATAATTTCAACCTTACAAAATCGCTTTGGTGATCATGTTTTTCCGATCCAGTTCCCGATCAATGAAGGCCCTGCTTTACATTCTCTTGTTGATATTCTAAAGAAAAAAGTATTGAACTTTGATGCTTCAGGTGCATATACAGAAGAAGATATTCCGACTGAATATCAAGCACGTGTTGATGAACTATCTGAAAAACTTGTTGAGCTTGTAGCTGAATCTGATGATGTTTTGCTTGAAAAATATTTTGAAGAAGGTGAATTGAGTGAAGAAGAGCTTGCCAAAGGTCTTAAAGATGGTATAGCTTCTCGTACTTTGTATCCTTTGGTATGTGTTTCCACGATGAAAAATGTTGGTATTTCACGTTTGGCTGAGATCTTAGCAGATTTGGCACCCGCACCGGCAAGCGAAGCAAAAGCGCTGAATGCAGGTACGACAGATGAAGTTATTCGCAAGGTCGATGCTTCTGAGCCTACCAGCCTTTTCATATATAAAAGCGTTTATGAACAGCATATTGGTGAAACGACCTTTTTTAAAGTCATGTCCGGTACATTAAAACCGGGTCAAGATCTGAAAAATGTTCAAACCAATGTTACGGAACGTTTTGGTTCAGTATTTACAATGAACGGTAAGAATCGTGTAGAACTTGATGAATTACAGGCCGGTGATATCGGTACTGCAGTTAAGCTAAAAGATACACATACTTGTAATTCACTTTGTGATTCAAAATCTATGGTAGAATATGATGCGATCAAATTTCCCAATCCTATTATCCGCGTAGCTGTCGAAGCTTCCGCGAAAGGGGATGATGAAAAGATCGGTGTGGGCCTTACACAGGTAAGAGCTGAAGATCCCAGTTTCTATTATGAAGTTGATCCCGAGTTGAAACAAACTATTGTTTCAGGTCAGGGAGAAACTCACCTTGATGTATGTTTGAAAAAGATCGAAGATCGTTACCATATTGAGGTCCTTCAGATCGAACCGAAAATACCGTATCGTGAAACGATCCGTAAGGCAGCTAAAGGCCATTATCGTCATAAAAAACAATCCGGTGGTGCTGGTCAGTTTGGTGAAGTTTATCTTCGCATTGAACCTAAACCCCGTGGTGAGGGTATCGAATTTAAAAGTGAATTGGTCGGTATGAATGTGGATCGTTCCTTCGTTCCTTCAGTAGAAAAAGGTGTTAAGCAAGAAACGGTTGAAGGTCCTCTTACCAGCTCAAAGGTCATCGACATTAAGGTCGCTTTCTATGATGGTAAACAACATCCCGTCGATTCAAAAGATATTGCTTTTCAAATCGCCGGACGTGGTGCATTCCGTGAAGCTTTTACGGCTGCCGATCCTATCTTGCTTGAGCCTATCTACGAGATCGAGATCAAGATCCCTGAAGATTACATGGGTGATGTCATGGGTGATGTTTCTTCACGTCGCGGGAAGGTACTTGGTATGGACTCAGATGGTCACAATCAGATGATCAAAGCCTCTGTTCCTTTAGCAAATTTGTACAAATATGCCAACACTCTGCGTTCAATATCACAGGGTCGCGGTCAGTATCGTCGGAAATTCTCACATTATGAATACGTTCCGAAAGAAATTCAAGACAAGATCGTAGCTGAACATCAGAAAGAGAAAGAAGAAGCGCATAGCTAAATATCAATTAAATGATATAATAAACAGGCTCCTTTTGGAGCCTGTTTTGTTTTTATGGGTAAATTTGTGATGGGAGACACAAAGAAAAATATTGTATGGAAAATATATTATTAATTCTATAAAATTGATGTCGTAAAGACAAGGCATTGCCTTGTCTCTACGAACAATCATTTAAAAAGGTCTTTATCAAATATTGGCCATTATCGATATAGAAATCCTGGGAAACAAAATTTATCATCAATTGTGGGATCTTTCAAATCCATTGTATGCAGATTTGCACACAGAATA
>JAUVKP010000222.1 GCA_030596185.1 Fidelibacterota bacterium
TTGTGATGCGTTTTTCTCCTAAAGTGGCTCCTTTTAAAGTGGCTGTATTTCCTCTATTTAAAAAAGCAGGTATGCCTGAAGTAGCTCGTAAATTATATGACGATCTGAGAAAGCATGTTGCCACCGTTTATGATGACGGAGGTTCCATTGGTAAACGTTACCGTCGCCAGGATGAGATCGGAACACCGTTTTGTCTGACCATTGACCATGAATCACTGGAAGATAATTGCGTAACTCTCCGTGACCGTGATTCCCTCAAACAGGAACGCGTAGCGATAGACAAAGTAGTTTCAATGATTATTGAAAAGGTAAATGCGTAAGAAGTTGATAGGTCGATAAGGCGAAGAGTTGAAAGTTGATAGTTGATAGTTGATAGTTGATAGTTGATAGTTGATAGTTGATGGTTGCCTGCCGGCCATAGCCTTGTGCGTAGGCTGGATGGTTGATAATAAAATATTTTATGATAATGTAGAGATGCGATTTATCGCGTCTTTTTTTTATATATAACATAATATGTCATCCCGGAAAAATTGCCTGAGGCAATTATATCCGGGATCTAAATAATTGAATTCATTCTAATATTAGAGATCAATCAAAGGTTGGGATCCCGGGTCCAGTCTACGCTCTTCGAGCTACGCCCGGCAAGCAAGCCCGGGATGACATGAAATTTTACTTTTATCATATAATTAATGTTTTTCCGCCTGAGTGAGAAATTTATCCAAGGCATTGGTAAAATTCTGGATATTATGTTTATTCAGAGGTGGTGCTCCGTCGGTTATGGTACCACCCATGCGCAATGTATCCATAAAATCCCTCATACTTAAACGGGCCCGAATATTATCTGTGGTGTACATTTCGCCGCGAGGATTAAGAGCAACGGCTCCTTTTTCAATCACATCCGATGCCATAGGAATATCAGCGGTAATTACCAAATCGGTTTTATCAAGCAATTCCACAATCTTTTCATCCGCTTCGTTAAACCCATTCCCAACCTGAATAAAACTGAACAGCTTCGATTCAGGTATGCGCATAAATTGGTTGGCAACAAGAATGACTTTCACTCCGCGACGTTGGCTGACTTTATAAATAACATTTTTTATAATATTTGGACAGGCATCCGCATCAACCCATATTTTCATATTGATCCTCCGATTAAGCGCTCAGCCGACAATGTTTTTTACGCGACCGACCTTGCCGTCGCTGAGTTGAACTTTTATTCCATGTGGATGTGTAGATGAATTTGTCAGGATACGTTTTACAATTCCCCATGTTAATTCATTGGAAGCCTGATGATGCTTTTGCACCACTTCTACTTCCAAACCGACCTTGATATTGCTGCGATATGTTCCGTCATGATTTAACATACAATTTTCTCTTGAACTTGATGTAACTGTTCCTGTTTGGGAAAAAGTTTTTCGTAATCAATAGTTCTGTTATAAATGTGATAAAATGTGTTGCTATCAAATTTAATATTTGGCATTTTCGTCCCTTGAATTTACCAATTACGATTTAATATTATTTATTGTTCTCGACCATTCGGCACCCTTCCTTCGTCAGGTCTACCCGAAAGGTCTTCTAAAAATCAATCCCGGTGGGTTGCTCTTTTACTTCATAACCATGGATGTCACACATTTCTTTAGGAGCGTAACGGACATTGAAGAGTTCGTATTCTGTGGGACAAAAAGGAGTGGGGATCAATTTACTTACTTTACATATCTTGAATTTTCGGACGGTAGGAGGTTGGACAAAATCCAAATATGGAAGTTCTAATTTGTCATAAGTATTCTTCATAAATGTTGCCCATATCGGCAAGGCTGCTCTGGAGCCTGATTGCATATATCCCAATGGAATGCGTGAATCATCCACCCCAACCCAGACACCGGTTGCCAAAATGGGAGAGAAACCTAAGAACCAGGCATCGGTGTAGTTATTTGTGGTTCCGGTTTTACCGCCTATAGGTGCTCTGAATTTATAAACGTTGCGAATATTTTGACCTGTTCCATAGCGAGCGGCGGTTTTTAAGAGATCAACCATCAAATAATTAGTTTCGGCACTCAGTACTTCTCGTGTTTCACGTGGAGAATGGTATATTTCGCGTCCATTACGATCCAGAATGCGTTCAATGGCAAAAGGTCTATTCCATATACCCTTATTGGCAAAAACGGCGTAGGCGGAGACTATATCGCTTAGAATGACTTCGCCACTTCCCAGTGCTAAAGATGGATAGGCTGGAAGATTGGTGGTGATCCCCATCTTACGGGCATAAGAGATCACAACTTCAGGTGTGGTCAATTGTGTTATAGCATTTGCAGCGATCAAGTTGACTGAATTTTTCAATCCTTCGCGCAGGGTCATCAATCCACCGGTACTGTTATCAAAATTCTTGGGTATCCATAAATTGCCGTCCGTTTGAGGAATAGCAGGAGGTTGATTCAATAATTGGGTTGCCGGAGAATAGCCATTATCAATAACCGATGTATAAACAAAAGGTTTAAATGTTGATCCTGGTTGACGCCTTGCTTGAACTGCGCGATTGAATTTGCTTTCCTCGAAATCACGACCGCCGATCATAACACGAATAGCTCCATTCGCGGGATCCATTGATAAGATACTGGCTTGTACTGTTTTAGGTTTCAATGGCAGAGCGGATAATAATGAATCCATGACAAGAGAGGTAGAATCTACAACAATGGTATACCATGTTTCCTGATCAAAAGTAATGGAATCACGATAAAGTGAATCTAGAAGAAAGAAATTGTATAAAGTCGTGTCCTGATAGAGTGTATCATAAACAAAAGGCTCCCATCTGTTTTGAGAGAACAACAATCGTTCATCATCAGGCAAGAGAGAAGACATAAAATGATAATAGTCAAGTGAATCATATCCCAAAACCGGAATAACATCGCGTAATTCAGTTCTTATGGGAGTTAGGACCAAATTGGAATCAGCAGCAATGAGTGAAGTATCCGTTTTCAGTGTAAATGTATCAATAGGTGTCGTAAAATAATTGTACAGGATCGGTTTGTCACTGCTTTCAAGTAGTACCTCATTGGGTGTCATCGCAATGATCATGTAATCTGAAAAATATTTTAAGGGAATGCGCTGATGCGGATA
>JAUVKP010000185.1 GCA_030596185.1 Fidelibacterota bacterium
CTAAAAACAGAAGCCTATATGGATAAATATGGTTCTTTAGTTGTACTGGGGAGTCGGATATTTTTTGGACTGCGCCCAATCATTGGATTGATTAGTGGAATGTCAAAATTGAAATGGTATCATACCTTGACCTTGGTTACCATTTCGTCAATGGTTTTTAATGCTGCCTTCATTTTTCTAGGTTACGTTTTAGGTGAGAATTGGGAACTGATTGAATCTATCTTAAAGAAATATTCCATTTTTACAATAGTTGCGTTGATCGCTTTGGTTGTTTTTACTGTTATTCGTATACGCAAGCATGAGCCAAAGACGTGATTTGTAACTCGTGACATGTAATTCGTGCGAAGATCATAAAATAATAATAGAAGAAATAAGTCTGTCATCCTGAACGAAATGAAGGATCTATTCATGAGGTGAAATATTGTATCATGAATAGATCTTTCGACTACGTTCCGATGTTCATCGGAACTCCGCTCAAGATGACATGTTTGATTTGCAATTCTGTAGGAATTTCCTAAATTATCATGTAAGAAATTGTTCAAACAAGGAGAACTCATGAGCGTTGTTACGCGTTTTGCACCCAGTCCCACCGGCAATGTCCATGTCGGGAGTCAAAGGACCGCCCTTTATAATTATATTTTTGCCCGTCAACAAAAGGGTAAATTCATTCTACGTGTGGAAGATACGGATCAAAACCGCTATATTGAAGGTGCTGTTGAGAATTTACTTTCCTCACTTGAACAACTTGGAATTGAATTTGATGCCGGACCGGGAAAAGAGGACGATAAAGGTCCCTATTTTCAAAGTGAACGTAATGAGATTTATAACAGGGAAGTTCAAAGGCTAATGGATCAAGGTCATGCTTACCGTTGTTTTTGTACCAGCGAACGGCTGGATGAATTAAGAAAAGAACAAATGGAAAAACAAACACCCACCGGTTACGACGGCAAATGCCGTTCTATTTCTTCAGAAGAATCAGATGAACGCGCAAAAACAGAGAAATTTGTTATCCGACTGAAGATACCTAAAGAAGGTCTATGCGAATTCAAGGATATCGTTCGTCGTGATGTCAAGATCGCCTGGTCTCAGGTTGACGATCAAATTCTGGTCAAATCGGATGGCTATCCAACCTATCATCTTGCAAATGTTGTAGACGATCATTATATGGAAGTCACACATGTTATTCGCGGTGAAGAATGGTTGCCTTCTGTTCCGAAACATCTTTTTCTCTATGAATGCTTCGGCTGGGAAGCTCCGCAAATGGCGCATTTGCCCTTATTGTTAAACGCAGATCGCTCAAAATTATCTAAACGCCAAGGTGATGTGGCTGTTGAGGATTATCTTAAAAAAGGTTATACACCTGATGCTTTGAATAACTTTCTTGCATTATTGGGTTGGAATCCCGGTGGTAAGAATGAGATCTATACCATGGATGAATTGATCGAGGCTTTTGATATTAATAAGATCACTAAAGCCGGTGCAGTTTTTGATGTACAAAAGTTGAACTGGATGAATGGTCAGTACATTAAGAATATGGATGTTGAAAAATATCTTAAAGAAGCCAGAAAATGGTTGGGAGATTTAAAGGTCAATGAGGATAAATTGGATATTGCTTTGATGGCAGTGAAAACCTCCCTGTCAACTTTTCAAGACGTTCCTGTCAAACTGGCTGTGTTCACCGGTGAACCCTCGGCGCCAGAGGCTGAAGCAAAAGAAATGCTTGAACTGGAATCCACAAAATTAGTATTTAAAGCCTACGCAGAGAAAGTCGCAAAATTGGATGATTTGAAAGTTGATGATTTCAAAGTTATCATGAAAGAAGTTCAGATCGAAACCGGTGTTAAAGGTAAGAATCTCTGGATGCCCGTACGTATTGGACTGACAGGTGAAATACATGGGCCGGAGTTGGGATATATTGTAGAATATCTTGGAAAAGAAGAAAATATTAAGAGAATTATGAGTTATAAATTATAAGTTATGAGTATCCAATACCATTCTATTTATGACTTATAATAAAGACCTTCCGGCTGGCGTCCGAGCGAAGAGAGGATCTGCCGGATGGTCGAGAAAGATAATTTATTCGACCAGCCAGCACCACACTTTCGTGCGTCGAGCTGGCAGGTCATACCCTAAACCCCTAAACTCCTAAACGAATTTTATGCTCACACTCATTTCAAATGCTAAACTAAACATTGGTCTTCGAATTCTTGGCCGTCGTCCGGAGGATGGATATCATCTTATTGAAACGATTTTTCAGGAAATTGATCTTGCAGATGAAATTCAAATCGAAGAATTGAAGCAGCGAGGCTTATTTCATGAACGGTTTACACTTACATGTGATGACCCAAACATCCCGGTTGATGACAGCAATTTGATCCTGAAAGCCATTTGGGCAATGATACCATATTTGCCGATTGACTTGGGTGCCAAAATTCATCTGACAAAACGCATACCTGCTGGAGCAGGGCTTGGGGGTGGATCTTCCAATGCGGCAACGATACTTAAGTGGCTAAATTTAAAAGCAAAATTAAGCAAAAATGATTTAGCGGAGATAGCTGTAAAACTGGGTGCTGATGTTCCATTTTTCTTGAATGGTGGTACGCAATACGCTAGGGGAATAGGGGACGAATTAAGTCCAATTGATATTCCAAAAGACTGGTGCGCAGTCCTGGTCTTCCCCGGTCTGCATATATCTACGTCTTGGGCCTATGAGCAATTAAAAATTTCCTTGACTGCGAAGCCAAAAAAAGCTATAATACCCAGCCAATTGAAAAATGATTTTGATTGGCGGATTTTTGAAAATGATTTTGATTTAGCAATCATACCATCATATCCGGAAATTGGTAAGATAAAAGAGCATTTTTATAAAGAAGGTGCCCTCTATACCGGTTTGTCGGGCTCTGGCTCGACTGTGTTTGGGATTTGCGAATCGTGCAAAATTGCGGAACGGATGGTTTCAGCGTTTGATAATGCTGTTATAACTTATCCAATCTAACCTTCGGGGGTCGTTCAATGGCAGGACAGTTGGTTTTGGTCCAACCGATCGGGGTTCGAATCCCTGCCCCTGAGCACGTGAACAAAAAGCCTGAGCATTTATATTCAGGCTTTTTTTTATAATGGGAAAAAAGGGAGTTGCAATGAAAGACAAGAAATTGAAAGTATTTTCAGGGTCGTCAAATCCGGAGCTGGCAAAAAAGATCTGTCAGGCTATGGATATTGAACTTGGCGCATTGACAACAAAAAAATTCTCGGATGGTGAGATCTGGGTGCGATTTGATGAGAACATCCGCGGACAAGATGTATTTATCATTCAGTCCACCGGCCAACCTGCCGACAACCTTATTGAACTGCTGATCATTATTGATGCCGCAAAACGATCATCGGCAGGACGGATCACAGCGGTATTGCCATACTATGGGTATGCAAGACAGGATAGAACAGATCAGCCACGTGTTCCTATTTCAGCACGTCT
>JAUVKP010000130.1 GCA_030596185.1 Fidelibacterota bacterium
AATTTAAGCGGTAAAGAGCTTGAAGAATGGAAATACCAACGCTATATGGAAGATTATTTGGCATGTATTGTATCGGTCGATGAGAATATAGGTCGCGTATTGGACTATTTGGAAGACAACAAACTGGATAAAAATACGATCGTTGTCTATACATCCGATCAGGGATTTTATCTAGGTGAACACGGCTGGTTCGATAAACGCTTTATGTATGAAGAATCATTTAAAAGTCCTCTTTTGATCCGTTATCCCAAGAAGATCAAACCGGGTAGAGTCGATGATAAGTTTGTAATGAACCGTGATTTTGCTCCTACATTTCTTGATTATGCCGGAGTTGAGATCCCTGAAGATATTCAGGGCATGTCTTTAAAAAGCATTTTTGAAGAAAAAGATGAGGCATGGCGAACATCCAGGTACTATCATTTTTACGCGTTTCCGGCTTGGCATGATGTGCCAAAGCATGATGGAATCAGAAATATGCAATTTAAGCTTATCCATTATTATGAGATCGGGGTTTGGGAATTATTTGATCTTGAGAATGATCCTCATGAATTGAATAATGTCTATGAAGACGGGGAATATGCCAAAGTAAGATATGATATGGAGATGAAATATTATGATATCAGGGAAGAGTTTAAAGTAGAAGATTAATCTTGTTGCAACAAAATGATAATTAATATTTGCCATGTAGAGACAAGGCATTGCCTTGTCTTATTTCAATGTGTTTTGATACATACGGGATTGAAGAATGGTTTATAGAGACGCGATTAATCGCATCTTTACATGTATTTTATCAAAAACAATTTTGATGTTTGAAAATAATGATATATAATTGGACGTCCATTGAAAATGGGGAAGACCTGTGAAAATCAGGCACAGTCGCGCTGCCGTGAATGGTGACGATCTCAACAATATACCACTGTCTATAACTAATGGATGGGAAGGTGTTGGGAGAGATAGAACCTAAGTCGGAATACCCAAATGTTTTAACAAGCTTCGCGAAAAGGCTGAACATGATCACCAAATCAATTCAATTCTGATCAATTCAACTTACTGCAATTTGCAGCTTTTCGTGCTTTAAGGAGATATTTTTGACCGCTTCAAAAAGAATCATTATTATAGTTCTTATTTGTTTTGGTTTTCTGCAAGCAGGAAGCCTGACGGGCCGTATTACTGATGCTTCAAATGGACTTGCTCTTAAAGGCGTAAATATATATTTTTCTTTGAATAAAAACGGTACTGTCAGTGATAGTGACGGTTATTTTAAATTGGATGTGCCCGAATCCGGAATTGATACACTTAACATTAGAATGATAGGATTTAAAAATGTACTACTTCCCGTTGACTTTCCCCTTAGAAAGCAAATAAATGTTGAATTGATACCTGTAGTTCTAAAAGGAGAGAATGTTCTTGTGACGGCCACCCGGATGATGAGTTCTATAAAAGAAAGCAATATTTCAATGGATGTGATCGGAGCCCAAGAGATAGAATCTTCATCAGCTCAGAACATTGCCGAATTATTGCAGGGGATAAAATCTCTACAAATAAAGGATTATGGCGGAGTAGGGGGAATGAAGACTCTATCCTTAAGAGGTGCTACCGCAGGACAGACTTTGATTTTGCTTGATGGACAAAGGATAAATAATCCTCAGAATGGAGAAGTAGATCTTTCGCTCATTCCACTCGAGCATATTGAAAGGGTCGAGATCATTCGCGGAGGATCATCAGCATTGTACGGATCGGATGCTCTTGGAGGAGTGATCCATATTATTACAAAGAGATCGGAAAGTAATGATCTTGAGATCGGTATCGCTAATATGCTTGGTTCTTTTGGGACATATGCATTCAAAGGTTCGATAAAATATGGTGGTATTCTGGCTGGATATCAATTCCTGAGGTCAGATGGCGATTTTAAATATTATGATAAGTGGGGAAATATTTATATCAGAGATAACAATGATATTGAACAACACCATTTATATACACGAATTGATCTGTCACCAAAAAATGCCCTTTGTTGGAGATTTGGATTAAAATATAATATTTTGATCAACGATAAGGGGGCTCCCGGATCTATACAACCATATTATCACTTTGCCAGGATGGAAGACAACAGACAAGACCTATCGTTTACTGTAAGATATGAGCCACTTTACGGAATGCATAAGATAAAATCGCAAAGTTATGTGCTAACTACTTCGAATCACTACATAAATGAAGATCCTCGGGATGTTTTATCGCCGATAAATGAAACATATCTTACAAACACATATGGTGAAGAGATACAACTTACATCCATTTTCTCTAAAGAATTCAAATTGAATTATGGTGTTAATTTAAGATTGGATGAATTTGTCCATAAACGCTTATCGCTTAGATATACTAGATTAACTTATGATGTGTATCTGGTAGATGAAACAAACGTGAGGTTCTCATCCGATATTATTTCTTCTTTGAAGTTCACGCCATCCATCAGATACAACGGAAATACGGATTTTACAGATAGAGTGACGCCTAAATTTGGATTACTGATCCATTTTGGTAGTAAAGAGCAATTTGATCTCATTGCAAATACCGGTATGAATTTCAGATCCCCTACGTTTAATGACCTATATTGGCCTGAAGATAGTTTTTCTGAAGGTAATCCCGATCTTTTACCTGAAAGTTCCTGGGATTGGGATAGCGGAATAAGGATCCGTCTGAATAATTTTATTTTTGAAAGCATTTTGTATGATCATCATCTCACAAATTTGATCATTTGGCAGGACCATGGGGGGATTTGGTGGCCCGAAAATATTTCAAAAGCAAGGGTAAATGGTCTTGAAAACAGTATCTCATACTCTATTATCAAAGACCATCTTGATTTGAAGGCTCAATATACATTTATGAACGCGAAAGATCTTTCCGAACTATATTTCCAGAAGTTCCTCGTTTACAGACCTATGCACAGTGCGAAAATTACTATAGAAGGACATATTTCGCAATTTAATATACGCATGAGCAACAGATATGAAAGCAAACGCTATACGTCTGCGAGTAATGCTGAGATTAGCGCTTTACCGGCATATTTGATCACAGATATTGGTTTTTTATATAATATTCCGTTAAAGGATTTTAAGATCGATCTAAAAGCTGATATTAAGAACCTATTTGATATTTCATACAATACTTTAAAGAATTTTCCCATGCCCGGCAGAGAATACAGGGTATCAGTGGGAATTACATATAACAAAAAGAAAAAGGGAAACAAATGAAAAACGTGAAATTGACAATTATGCTTGCTGTTTCAGTCATGGTACTCTTAACGGGTTGCTGGCTTCAACCTTATCAACCTCCGCAAGGTATGGAGTCAAATGAGGCTATTTATGTAATGAATGGCAGTGCTGCAACGATATCTATTATTGATATTGAAGAAGATACTGTTTACAATGATGTGGCGCAAACCGGAATGTACCCAAACCAGCTATATCTATACGACGGAAAACTTTACAGTGTAAATTCAGGTTCAAATTCATTAAGTATATTCAATATTTCTGATTTCACCGAGGAAGCACCTATTGCTCTCGGAATAGGGAAAAACCCCATGGAAATGATTGTAGTTGATGATGATGTCGCATATATCAGTTGTTATATTTCAAATCAGGTACTTAAGGTTGATCTTTTGGGGAAAAGCGTTATAGACTCAATGGATGCGGGGCAAAGTGCAACTGCTCTTGCAGAATCAGATAATAAATTGTATGTAACGAATGCCGGTGTAAATCCAGATTACTCTTATACTCAGGGTACTGTCAGTGTTTTTAATTTAAGCGATGGTTCACTTGAAGCAACTATCAATGTTGCAACAAATCCTCAGGATGTTGCTGTTGATGCACAAGGTAAAATTCATGTTCTTTGTACGGGAAATTATTGGGATGAATTTGCACAAGTAAAGATCATTGATCCGGTATCTGATACTGTGATCGATTCTATTTCATTGGGTGCGGGTAACATGGCCGGTGTTCTTTATATTAATCAAGTAAACAACATAGCATATTGCGGTTCATGGGGTACAGGAGCAGTTACTTATAGTACAGATACTTATGATATTCTGGAAGCTCCTTTTACCGTAAAAGGTGCAAATGGTATTGCTGTTGATATTGATGCAAATATTTGGATATCAAATTGGGGTAATAATACCGTTTATAAACTAAACAACAATGCTACAGTTATTGATTCATTTACAGTCGGTGTCGGACCGCAAAACTTGGTATACTATAATAATCGTTGAATAAATTAAAAATATAATAAAGGAGCCGCAAAATTTGCGGCTCTTCTATTTTAGATTTAATTTTATTATCTAGCAAACTTTTCCGGGATTAAGGATCAAATTCGGATCAAAGGTTTTTTTAATACCTCTCAATAAGCTCATATAGACCGGGC
>JAUVKP010000269.1 GCA_030596185.1 Fidelibacterota bacterium
TTTTTATAAGGTAAGAGGAACTGTTAACATATCATAAAAAATTATCAATATGGATAATATTTTATATCTGTCTGCAAATTATTTGTATTGGCAAATGGAATAGTTAACTTGCCCCGTAATTTATTACAAAGAATTAAGTAAAAAGAACAAGACTACATGAAAAAGATCAAAGTAATTATTCACATTAACGGTAATAGCAAGTCGCTGTTTTGTGATCCGGGCCTGCTGATCTCAGATATCCTTCAGAAGAACAATATTCTTTTGTCCACACCTTGCGGCGGGTATGGAACTTGCGGAAAATGTAAGATAAAATTCGAAAGCCTTGCTCCGGAACCGACGCTGGCGGAAATAAAACATTTTTCTCCGGAAGAGATCAAAAAAGGATTTCGCCTGGCCTGTCAACATATTCTTGATAGTGATGTAAAACTTTCATTGGACAACACTCGCTTAACAGAACAGTTGCACATTCTGACGGATGGAATACAGTTGGATATCGAAATGAACCCCGAGGTCAATACGGATACAGAGAAACCTGTTTACGGTTTGGCAATCGATCTCGGTACAAGCACCATGGCGGTCTCACTCATTGATCTAAAAACGGGAGAACGCCTAAAAAAAGAAGCGTTTCCAAACCCTCAGTCTATTTACGGTGCCGATATTATTACTCGGGCAACGGCGGCGGTAGGTTCTCTAGATGTCATGCGGGATTTACAGAAATTGATCATTGAAAAGATCAATGAATTGATCAATAGATTAACAGAAAATCCCAAATATATCCATCAAGTCGTTTTGGCAGGAAACACGGTTATGAGCTATCTATTTATGAGCATGGATCTCAACGAGCTGATCATGGCACCGTTCGAAGCGCAAGTCACGGATATTCAGATCCTGTCAGCCAAAGATTACGGTATCAATATTCACCCTGAAGGTAAGATATCGGTTTTACCGGTTATTGGCAGTTTTATCGGAGGTGATATTTCTTCTGATATGCTTGTCTGCGAAGAACTGTTCCATGAAAATAAGAATATATTATTAATGGACCTTGGCACGAATTGTGAGATCGTCCTAAAAACCCCCAAGGGTATGGTTGCCGCTTCCGCCCCTGCCGGTCCGGTCATGGAGGGTGCAGGTATTGTGCACGGTATGTTGGCTCAACCAGGTGCGATCAGCGATCTTATTTTTGATGAAAAAAATGGTTTTCAACCCGTAACTGTTCAAAATAAAGATGTAAAAGGTCTTTGTGGAAGTGGGTTGATACACAGTATTCACACCCTGTGGTTAAATAAAGTCATTTTACCGGAAGGGCGTTTTGCCGAAGATTTGGATCATACCGATTCACCCAAAGGCTTTGCTTTCAGTGATCATGTTAAATTATTTCCCGAGGATGTCCGGGCATTTCAAATGGCGAAATCAGCCATCACATCTTCGTGGAAATTTTTGTTATCGCTTCTCGAAATAGAAGAAAAAGATTTGGATCATGTGGTTATGGCAGGTGCTTTCGGTCATTATATTCGTCCGGAAGCAGGGATCGATCTGGATATATTCCCATCACTGGATAAAGAGAAATTTATTTATCTGGGAAACAGCAGTCTGGTCGGTTGTGAAATGATCCTAAAGAACAGACGATATGTAAAACGGATCCGGGAAATAGCGAAAAAAACCGAACATAAAGAGATCGCAACCCGGGAAGATTTCCAGGAACTGTATGCTTTTAATATGGGACTGGGTAAGGACGTTTATTAATAATTGATAATTGAGAATTGACAAAGGACAATGAAATGAATAATGTTCAATTGACAATTGTTTTTATTGGATGTTAAGATTTTTCTTTGTGGTTTTGACGATGGTCTGAAGGATCTTGTTGATCTCAATGCAATCGTCCATCAAACTTTGATTATTTTTATTAAAATAATTGGTTCTTATAAGGAGTTCTATCCAAAATTCCGTTTCGCTGGCTTCTTTTAAAGCAATATTAGTTTTTGACAGAAAATCCTTTTTGCTTTGGGCTTGAATTGCTTCCCTCATGTTCGCGCCAATGCTTGTTCCCGATTTCAATAATTGTTTGGACATCACGAATTTTTTTCTGTCCTGTTATAGATATTGATATGCCTTAACGATTCTGATCGCAAACCGGATGCTTTTATCCAAAATAAGATTCGTCCCCATTATTTCCCCAATTAACAAGCGACAATTACGATAAAATAATTTTATTTCAGTCATTATCAATGCTCAAAACAAATGTGTGACACAAATCACATTGTCCATTGATAATTGACCATTAAATTGTCAATTGCCTGCCCTGCGCAGTGCCATGCCGTAGCCCCGAACAATCGGGGCGAAGGCTGGTAGCCTTGGCGTAGCGAGGTCCTTTATCAATCGTCAATTGTTTTTCTCGCGGCTTTCATGAAAGCGCTAACATTTTCTTCGGGAACTTCCGGAGGAAGGTCACATCCCGTACTGAGAATAAAGTTCGGGATATCTTTCATTGAGTCAAGAAGTGCTTCAACGTCTTTTTCAACCATATCGGGAGATCCGGACATGATATTGCCAGTCGGACAGAGATTACCGACCAGGGAAATATTCTCATTGATCAGGCCGGCAGCTTTTATAAAATCAACATCAGAATCCAGGCTAAGAGCATCCATACCCGAAACATTCATTTCCCCGAG
>JAUVKP010000012.1 GCA_030596185.1 Fidelibacterota bacterium
AGATCCCTTCTCCCTCTCGACTCTCAACTATTCGACTTTTAATGCACATATAAAAAAGGAACAGGCATGCCTGTTTCCTACACGAGCTTTAATATTTTCCTATACAAAAAAAGGGCTCAGCCCCGATACTTCTGGGTCGAAAAATCCATTCATGGTACATAAGTTCTCCTCATGAATAGATCCTTCACTTCGTTCAGGATGACAGATCCCTTCTCCCTCTCGACTCTCAACTATTCGACTTTTAATGCACATATAAAAAAGGGACAGGCATGCCTGTTTCCTACACGAGCTTTAATATTTTCCTATACAAAAAAAGGGCTCAGAATTCTGAGTCCCTACTTGAATCTTGGATCCCAACTACGTTAAAACTTCGTTGGGCATGCTTGTTTCTCTACTTCGCTCCGAATATCGGAGCTACTTAGAGCAAGCTTAAATCTTCTACTTTACACTTTTGCCTTCCCCCTACGCTCCTATTCGGAGCTACGGAGGACAAGTTTGCCCCGGGGTTAATCATGTTCTCAAACAAAATATTTCCTTTCGGCTATTAGCTTATCGATTTCTTTTCGACCAGCCAGCACCCATCCGCCAGCTGTCGGATGGTCGAGCTGGCAGGTCTTTTTCATGCACAAAAGAAAAGGGACGGCCTCGACCGTCCCCTACTTTGTACTTTATACTTTTCTTCCTAGAAATCCATACCTATAGTAAACATATTGATATAACCAAGATCACCATATGATACAAAAGCATAGTCAAATTGAATGCCATATGATGATGTAAGCATGTATTTCATGCCAATGCCGGCAGTTAGACCACCATTACGTTCATCCATAAACAAGGTACGGAATCCTGTGCGAAGATATAACATTTTCCATAATGCTAATTCTGTTCCAATATTGACATATTCGGTATTATCACTGGGATGTAAAGCATCAATTGCCCAGGTCCATTTCAAATATCCTTTATCAATGAACTCTCCAGCCAAACCTACACGGAAAGTCAAAGGAAGTGCCCATGTATCCAATTCATAATTTGCGGGGATCTGATCATTGTTGCCATACATATCTTCTGCAGGATCATTATAGAAGCGAACATCGCGACCTGAAAGTTGCATTGTACCGCCAAAGTTCGTGATTGACATTCCCAAACGAATATCCTTGAAAGGGGTGGTAAACAAAGCTCCAACATCAAAGGCAAGCGTGGAAGCTTTCATATGCCAAATTGTTTCTTGAATGAATTTAACCTGACCACCGATCGAAAACCGGTCAGTCAGATTATTTGCGTAGGCAACAGACATATTTAAATTTTGTGCAACAAAATATTCGCCGGTTCCTTGGGGGTTTAATTCTGTCCTTACAGGCATTTCACCGTAATCGAGCATCGTAAGCTGCACACCGATCGTACCCATTCTTCCCATATCCAAAGCTGCTGCAGCATTGAAAAATTGAGTTTCTACGAGCCAATTTGATTGTGAAAAAGTGGCTGCTTGTGTTCCGTACCTTGATAATCCTGCAGGATTCCATTGCAGGGCGGAAAGACCTTCAGGATTTGCAACTGTTGCTTCACCCATTGCCATTGTTCTGGCCTGTGTGCCTATTTTTAAGAATTGAGCTGCTGATGTACCCGATTTTGTTGTAGCAAATAGCTGTCCAACAGCAAGGATCAATATCATTATAATTATTATATATTTTCTCATTTTATCACCGCAAATTTACCGGTTTTAGTACCAAGTCCGGATGCTTTTGCATCGACTTGCCACAAGTAAACTCCATAAGCAATATCAGAATTATCTTTATTCAGCAAGCTATATGCTTCTGAACCATCAAACATTGCCTGATTGATATTACCACCCGAATTATGCTCTAAGGTCTTGACATGCTCGCCACTGATCGTATAGATCTTTATCGTACATATGGGAGGAAGATTTGTAAAGTATACCCTACGCTCCCCTCGTCCCGAAACATAGCCGCTGGAAGGCTCCCAGATAGCTTGTGCACAATAAGGATTCGGTACAACGGTAATACCATCCAGAGGATTTGCGATCTCGCTGGGATCATAAGTCGCTTCGGCTGTAGCAAAGCTGATCGTATCTTCTACTGAGAATGGACGTGAAAGTGAGATCTTATATACATCTCCATCCTGGGGCATGATCGTATCACCGCTTGTCGGATAATTGAACCATAAACGCCATACGGCATAATCCATAGAAGCAATTGATTCACTTAAAATGAAAATATCAGAATCCATTGTATAATTTCCGCTCACATGAGGTGATATATAAATGGGTGCTTCAGTTGTATCTGCACTCATATCATAAATCTTAAAAGGTGCATGCTGATTGAAAACCGTATTTTCACTAAGATAATCTTCATTCCACACCAACTGATAATCATGATCGTAAATATCATCAGATTCCTGAGTAATACTTCCAGAGAGTGTTGTTTGACTATTATACCAACCACTCTTATCCAGATCTCTATCTAATGGATCATCTTTAACGAACAATTTCATACCATCAAAAACTTGCATTGCATCTTCGTTATTTAGATATCCGCTGCGATAGACCGGTTTGTAATTAAATGTGAGATAAACCATATCATTCAATAAAGAATTATCAAATTGAATACGCCCAATACCATGATCAACTAGATAAAGTGAAGAAGATATCTCATTTCCGAGTTCATCATAAACCTTTACGTTGGATACTTTTGATTTATTTATTTGTATCCATAAGGTCGAGATCACTTCCAAAGTATCATAGTACATTGTCGTAAGATCCGTTACCGATAACTCAATACTGCCGGCAGAACCGGAATTTTCAAATGTAAGTTCATAATCCATTCCATCTTTGACTGAGATCATATCAACAAATTTTATATCAATATCGCCGGTACCTGATTTATTATTTGAACGATCGATAGATCCATTAAAGAATGTCGGTGCTTGAACTCCCGGTGATGCCTTCTGTGGTGTAGCAACTCCCGTATTTTTATCAAGCGTGATCGCTTTGGTATAAGGATCCTGATCAATGATCTTTGTACATTCTGTCGGTGTTAAGTTATGAATTCCACTCGTATCACCAATATCGTAGGAGCAAACGGCGTAGTAATATGTCACGCCATTGACAAGTCCCGTATCAGCATATTCATGAACCAAACCGTTATCGGTACCAAGATCATAATGAACTCCGCCATTACCAACCATTGCCGGACCTGTTATACCGTCTTTTTTGTCGAATTTTGCAATAGGCTTATGCAGTGTAGGTACACCGTATGCATTAGTAATTGTCAGACACTCGTTAAATCCGGGATCTGTAGATCGATAGATCGCATATCCTTCAAAATCATATCCAAATAAAGGATCAAAAGATAATTCTGCATTATCATCCCAATACAAAGATACTCTTCCGTCACCCGGTACAACAGTAAGTTTAGGTTTATAAGGAGACACTGCAAATTGGTAACCGTTATCATAGATCGTTTGGACCGTTTTGGCAGTTTCATATAGATCTCGTTTATCCACACCCATTAACAAGGCGATTGAAAAACGTTGGGAATCTCCGGCTTTAAGAGGAAAATAACCTGTACCGTAAAGAAAAATATTATCTGAACGCTGGGTAATTTCCGTATTATCATCTGTAAGAGGAACTTCGGGTACCATTTTATTCCAAATGGCTTTATCATAGCGAATACCACTGGCTCCATATTCAAAAGCATCAAAACTTGTCAATCCGATCTGATCGGCTTCGTCAAGATCAGTTGCATCAAAATTTGGTTCACCCGGTTTTGTGGGGTCATCAGGATCACCTGCTGTCGGCATTCCGTCACCTTCACCAAAATCAGGACCGGGGTATCCGGGATCCAATGGACCTAAACCATCTTGACCGACATCATCACGATCAACATTCCAGTCACCGTCATTATCTATGCCATCCTGCATAGATTCATCGATAAGACCATCACCATCATTATCAATACCGTCATAGGGATTACCGGGACTTTCAAGAAAAGTATATCCCAACCAACCGGTTTCACCGTTCCAGTCACCCCTGTTATCACTATCGTAACCGTAAACCATATTCAATTCATTATCAAAATAGGCCATATCATCGGAATAATCATTAGATCCACCGATATGCGGGTCACCGAACATACCGAATACGACTTTTTCGTAATCATTTTTACTGTCATTTGTCACATTATAAACAAAGAAAACAACATCGTTTGCTTCGGGGTTAGACCACTGATAAGCGCGGCAGGTAACTCTTAAGCCATTACCACCATATGTCAGTTTAACTGAATCGAATGGGGCAACATCTTCAGGTCTGTAGGGTTTGAATGCCGGATAAAATTCCAAATTATAGCGATCATCCATTTCAAAGTAGATCGATTGATCAGCCGATGAAACGCCTGCTTTATATGTACCGGGCCAGTTATTCCCCCAGGCCGGATTCCATGTCTCGGGTTTATGAGAGAGAGGAATACTTTCGCTTTCAGGATTTCCATAATCTGCCAATGGTTCCCATCCCCAACGATAGTTGGTAGGACTGACCTCGTTCATCAGGACACCACCCCCGGAAAGAAGTCCGTCGGTAATGATATAATAAGTTGTATCATAACCTGCTGCACTTCTATCTAGTGTTTTTTGTCCTTCAGCGCCCGTATAGGCTTCATGAATATAATATCCATTGGTATCTACCGGTACTTCAACACCTACAAGAGGACCAAATTCATACGCATAACCATGAGCAGAATAGATCGGCCATTCCATTGAAGGTTCACGTGAAGGGTGACCAATTGAGCCATAATCGAATACCAATGTACGGATCTGGTTTCCGGAAACGATCGCTTCGCGCGGAACGGGACGTTCGTCATCAGTGATCGTGGGTTTTTGCAATTCTTGCTGTTTCTTAAAATATATCTCCTTTTCAAGACCGGACCTTACTTGTACGCTTGAATCCAAGCCATAGAGGCTGAAGGCAGTAAGCAACATTAAGGAGATAAGATATATATGATTTCTTTTCATATTAAATTCCTTGGTTTTCATCTTTAACTGTTAAAATCCCAGCTGATACTTAGGAGTATTTGTCTCGGATTTGAATAGTTTGTCGGACTATACAGGTATTCTTCAAGAGAATGGATACCCTCAGTGTCCGGATATTTCTCTGCCGGATCACCCACATAAGTCGGGATCAAAGTATAACCTGAACGACCTGTATCCGTGAACACATAACGTTCATTGGACGTATCAAAGAGGTTGTAAACTTTTAGATTTACACTAAACCTTTGAGATCCCAGATTAAAGTATTTATATGCTTTGAAGTCAACAGTAAATTCCGAAAGTTTTCTATCTGAATTCTCTTCGGCATCTCTTTGTCCCTGAACGGTAGGTGTATAAGGTTTACCTGTTGAGAAACGGCCAAGAATACCAATACCAAGATCTTTCATCGGGGTAATGGTCAAGTTACCATTGATAGTATGACGCACATCCCAATCCAGAGGTACAACTTTTGTTTCACTTTCGACATTATTCAAAGCATCATAATATTTTGCATCCGGTGAAGAAGCTACACCTTCAGCGATCTGATACGTATAATCGGCATTGAAAGTCAGGAACTGTCCACCGCGTTGGGTCAGTGCAAATGTAATACCGCGAACATTACCGTAATCTTCAGTAATGTATCGGGTATACTTGTATGTATTATCAACAAAGTTATATTCAGTCGACAACCAATTGATAATATCACGATAGAAGATCGTCAGATCAATGGCAGTCGAGGATGATAGCTGCTGTTGCAACCCTAATTCATACATGACTGTTTTCTGGGGTTCGATGTCCGGATTGCCAAATCTCGATACACTGGCTCCCCTCTTGAGAAGAGGATTGGTATAAAGGTAATAAAATGATGGCATTTGGAAAAAATGTCCGTATGAAAAGTGGATAAAACCCTGATCTGTGATCGGGAAACTCACGCCAAGTCGTGGGCTTAACTGATGTTTAGGCGTTACATCTGATGTATCGCTTGTCAAAGGATCAATATTGACCGTATTGGCATTAAAATAATCATAACGCAAACCCGCTTGAATAATGATATCCTTTACTTCAATTTTATCTTGGATGTAAGCAGAAAAATCATAGGGTTTATGAGTGAAATAATCATGATTTGAAACACCCGCATTTTGAATGAATGGCGGGATAGTCTCATCCTGTTCACTCATTTGAAGGACAGAACTGTTCCGATGTCGTTCGTAAGTATTAAATTCAAAACCGGTTCTAATCAGATTCTCACGATTTACTTGTGAAATATAATCAAATTTTACGGTATGGGATTTATCTTCTGAGATATAATAACCCATACGTTGACCGCCATAAGTAAAATGGTAAGCCGGTACATCGGTTCTGTGTCTATCAAGAACATAGTATGGTACGTCAACAGTTGAATCACCAATACCCAGTGTGTACCAGGTATCATTTGGAATAAAAGCACCGTATTCATTAATAAAATCCCAATCGATGGAAAGGTCGCTATCAAGAACACCGTTTTGATTCAGGTCTTCAGAAACATTTAAACCGGGAATAATATCAATAACACCATTACCATTCAGATCTTCATCCAGGTTATATGGGAAATCGATCTTATTTACGTATTGTTCTGAATGACTTGTTTTATAAGAATATTTTAAGGTAAAATAAGATTTTTCTGTAATTGTTTGAGTAATATGAAGCGCATGCATCATATCATTTGAACTATATTGGTAACGACCATCCGGAGCATACATCGATGCATGCTCATAATTTTGCCATTCCCCAAAATCACCGATTAATTGATACATCAATTTTGTTTTAGACAGGGGCTTAAAGGCAAATTTGCCATGATCTTTTTTGAATTACTTGTGTTCATTGGAACATAAGCACTATCACCGGTCATTGATATTATTGCATTATTATTGCTTATAATGCCCATATCATAGGTGGTATGTTCTCTGATACCATATAACCAACCTAAGTTATTTCTAAACGTACCGGTAATAAAGTATGAACCTTCAGGCAAGAAAGAAATAGGTCCGCTAAGATCAAGATCATAGCGTTGAAAAGTCAAAGGATTAAAATCATTGCCTTTGATATATCTGTCATTCCATGTCAGCATATCGCCAAACTGAGTAGTCAGACGTGCTTTGAATTTTTTTGCACCTTCTTTTGTGGCAATATTAACAATACCACTCATGGCTTTACCGTATTCCGCATTGAAGGTACCTGAAATAAGTGTTAATTCTGAAATAACATTGGTTGATAAAGATAAACCGAGATCACTAGATACCGGAAGTCCATCGACCATATATGTCACTTCACTTGAGCGTCCACCTCTAACATGTAATTTACCGTCTGAGCCCTGTGTAACTCCAGCCTGAGTGGCAAGGAGTCCGGCAAAAGATTCTACCGGCATTGCTTCAAGTTCATCTGATGAAATACTTGATTCTGAAGAAGTCAATCCCTTTTGGATCAATTCTTTTTGTGCAATCACAATAACTTCTTCACCTTCGATCACAGAAGATTCCATGTTAATATCAATATTTGTTGTGTGATCAACGGAAATCCGGATATCTTGTATCCTAAAAGTTTTATATCCAATGGATGAAGCGGCTACCTCATAAATTCCCGGAGGTACATTTAAAATCGTAAAATATCCCTCAAGATCTGTCGCAGCTCCCTGTGTAGTGCCTGCAAGCATAACATTGACACCGATGAGAGGCTCTCCGGTATCATTGTCAAGTACTAAACCGGCGACTTTACCGCTAGTCCCCGCAAATACCATTGTGATTATTGAGAAGATTGCAAATATTAATACAAACAACTTCCTTTGCATCCTAATTCCTTTTTCTATCAATTGAATTATAACAGGAAAAAAAAAGGGAGAGGAAGCCTCTCCCTTTTTATTAAGTCATAATTATTTCAACAAGGTCACTTTGTGTGATTTGCTGAAGTTTCCAAATTTCAATGTGTAAACATAAACACCGGTTGATAGTGGTGCACCGTTCATATCGGTAGCGCCCCAAACAACATTGTGTGTTCCGGCTTCCATTTTTTGATTATTAACGATAACGCTGACGAGTTCACCACGCATGTTATAAACATTAAGTGAGATCGTTTTTGCTATCGGCAGATAATAAGAAATAGAGGTTGTCGGATTGAATGGGTTCGGATAAGCTGCGTCCAATTTGAAATCATTAGGTGTAATGACAACAGGATCAATAGCTACAACTGCACCCAATACATCATCACCAAATTCAATAATACGGATCGGTGAGAAATAGGGGTTTGCAACCCAGTTAGTATCAGTTCCGACAATTTGACTAATTGAATCAACTTCACCCTGATAGCAAGCAATTAATTCCATGAAACCATCATTGTCAATATCTGTTAAATGATCAACAAATTTGCCTGCAAAACCTGCAACTGATGATTTGTACATATTCGTATCCGGTTCAAGTGAGTAATATGTTGTCCAAGTGCTGCCGTCCCAAACATTGATATCACCTTGTGAAACATTGTTTCCAAAGATAATTTCGTTGTTACCGTCACCATCGATATCGCCTGAAACACCACCCATGATTGAGCCGGGATCGCCTTCACCTTCATTGATGATAGTATATTCAGTTGTATCGAAGTTAGTTGCATCGCCATTAAGATCTTCGATCTTGAAACATTCAGTACCCGGGTATGCCATGTAATAAACTTCGTCTTTTCCATCACTGTCGATATCGCCAACAACCGGCTGTAGTAAACATACACCGTCGGAACCAGTTAAATGTTGATATGTCGAATCACCGAATGAATAAGTATCGGGACCTGTTGCTTCAATAAAGAATACATTATTACCATTCCAAGCAAAGCATGCAATTTCTTTTTTGCCGTCACCATCGATATCACAAACCTCAACAGCTACAGCGGAACCGCCGCCCATTTTATTTTCGCGACCGAACATAGGATCATCTATAGCTAATCCAAGTACACCCATATCGATATCACGAGCGGATGTGATGAATTCGCATTGTAGACGACCAAATCCCTGAAGGTCATCTGTTGCTGAAAGAACAGCAAAATAATCTTCTGAGTGACCATAAGCTGTTGTATCGGTAGCAGTAGTATCAATATAATCAGTGTAATATGAACCACCATTACTTGCGTAAATAATTTCATCAAAACCATCACCATCAACATCTTTTACGACAAAATGTTCAACTTTGGTTTGTGCCAAATTTGTACCAACGCCATTAAAGTTAAACAATTGACTTAGATCGTCTAAACTATAGAATTTAGGTGTTTTGAATGTGTTGTCACTTTCAATTTCATACACATACAAACCGGCTGCAGCCTGGCTTGAATAGCGACCACGGAAGAATATAACTTCGCCCAGTCCGTCACCATCAATATCTCCAGTTTGTACAAAACGGGTACCTGAGCTATAGAGGCCATCACCACCGGTTGTATCTGAACGCCAGAAGTATTCAAGCGTATCACCACCAATAGCTTCAAAACCAACTACGCAGTTACCATAATCATAGTTCGTTGCGTAGAATTCAAGATAACCGTCACCATCAAGGTCAACACCACCGGCTATACCGCGTGCTGCCCCACTGGGATCAGTTTGCCAAATTTTTGCTGCATCATTTACAACAGATACGGCTGTGGCGTCATCTGCTCCAAAGGCAACGGCAAAAAATGTCAACACTAGTACAATAACAAGTACTTTTTTCATTTTTGTCTCCTTTTAAATTAACTTTTTTATTTTTTTGCTAAAGCCATAGAAAGTTTATTAAAATAAATTCCAATCCACAATACTTTTCGTATAAAGTAATAAT
>JAUVKP010000265.1 GCA_030596185.1 Fidelibacterota bacterium
ACAATGCCCATAATCTCATGGCACGAAAATTCGAATACCGGCAGATCGAAAAATTCTACACAGCATTGGTCTGGGGTGTTTTTAAGGAACCAAAGGGCGTAACAACCAAATATATTGGACGGCACAAGAACGACAGACAAAAATATGCCGCTTACGATGATCAGAGATTTGGTAAGCATGCCGAAACACGCTGGGAAGTCTTGGAAGCCTTTGAATTTATTTCTCTCGTCAAAGTACAGATCCTGACGGGTAGAACTCATCAGATCCGCGTTCATCTTTCGGATCTTGGACATCCTGTGGTCGGTGATGAATTTTATGGTGGAAAAACTCAAAAACTGGCTGGACTCTCTCCACGACATCGTAAGATCGCTATTCATTTACTGGATATGATCGACCGGCAAGCCTTACATTGTTCTGAAATGCGTTTTGACCATCCTGTCACCAAGGATCCCATGCGGGTCATTGCCCCCCTTCCGGAAGATATGGGCCGTTTGGTGGAACATTTGCGTGAAACCTTAATCAATTGACAATTGACCCCGCTTCGTTGAAACTACCAGCCTTCGCTGGTCAGGAAAGCTACGATATGGCACAGCACAGCGCAGGGCAGGCAAAGGACAAAGAACAATTTTCAGAAATTTAATTGAACAATTTTAATGTAATATCGTTAAATAACTATTATGACATTTTTAGCAGCCATTAACGATTTCCTCACTTATATGAGCTCGGTACGATCTTATTCTGATCATACCATAGAGGCCTATCGTCGCGATTTGGAGCAATTCTATACCTTTTCCTGTGAATATTTTAACAAGGATGTAGTAACTCTACATGAAATTGATAAAGTAACACTTCGACATTTTCTTGGTATGTTAACCGAGGCTAAATATAGTGCCCGTTCGGCAGCACGAAAACTTGCATCACTTAAATCATTTTTCAAATACTGCCTCAAACGTGAATGGATAGAAAAAAATCCGGCCTATTTCATTAAATCGCCAAAAATACCTCGTACACTTCCTACCGTTCTAAGCAAAGAACAAACAAGAAAACTTTTTCAGAATATAGACGTCCATGATTTCATAACGGCTCGCGATGCAGCTATACTGGAGCTTTTTTATGCTTCGGGCATACGTTTAAGCGAATTGGTCAATCTACGTTTGAAGGATATCCAATTTCGGAATAAACTGATCTCTGTACTTGGAAAAGGGAACAAGCAACGCCTTCTTCCTCTTGGCAGAATGAGCCAAGAAGCGCTTAAAGTGTATCTGCATTATTATGAACAAGAATTCGAAAAACCGGGAAATGATGATCCTCTTTTCGTATCGCGATTAGGGAAAAATATCTCCGTACGGAATGTGCGTCTTCGTGTGGAAAAATATCTTAAGGAAGTATCTAATGGCGCAAAAAAGAATTCTCCCCATGTTCTGAGGCACAGTTTTGCCACACATCTTCTGGATGAGGGCGCAGATTTGGAATCCGTACGCATGATGCTTGGGCATGAAAGTTTATCCACTACACAGATTTATACTCATGTAAAAATGGAACGTCTGAAAGAAGCCTATACCAAAGCTCACCCACGTGCTGATAAGAAAAAAAAGGAAAACCAATAAGTGTAGAGACCAAGCAGTTTGCTCTTCGGAGCTTTAGCGAAGTAGAGCCTTGTTTCTACAATATTTTCTTTGCACTGAATAAAATAATTGTCGTATATTTTTCTATGATCAACAAATAAAATAAAATAAAGGAGTAGGCTATGAAGATTTCGATCACAGCAAGACATTTTTCTATCTCCGAAGATACGCGCGCATACGTTGACAATGAGATCCAAAAGGTCCAAAAAATCTTTGATCGCATTGTATCCGCGAACATAATCCTTGAACGCATAAAGGATTATGAATATGAAACAGAAATCATTATCCAGGCACCATTAAAAACGATGACCATTCATGAAAAAGATGAGGATTTGATCAAATCTGTTGATCTTGCTGTTAATAAAATTATACGCCAACTCAAAAAATATAAAGGGCACTTCAAAACCAAACATGAAAAACTTAATGACGATCAATGATCTCATTCGTGAGACAGAAAGCAAATTACTGCTAAGTCAGATCAATCCGGAAGTTGGCGGTGAGGCTGAGCTTACTTCATCGGCTCTGAATATTCCGGGGCTGGAGCTAACGGGTTTTTGGGAAGATTTTCCCAATCACAAATTGCAGGTTTTTTCAAAAAAAGAGATGCAGTTTATTTCCACGCTCTCTCCTGCCGCAATGCAGAATCTTTTTAAAAAAATGTTCTCATTCAAGGTTCCGGGACTCATTTTTGTAAACACAGGCAAAATTCCTCCGATCATTATTGAACTGGCAAATGAACATAAAGTGGCTCTGCTAAAAACAGATATTAATATTATGCAGTTTTTGCAGGATGCCGGGACCTACTTGTACACCAAATTTTCTCCAACGACCATTGTTCATGGTGGTTTAGTTGACCTTTACGGTGTGGGTATACTTCTCACCGGAAAAAGCGGTATTGGAAAAAGCGAGATCGCTTTGGATATTGTTGAACGTGGACATCGCCTCGTTGCTGATGATGTGGTCAGCATCCAAAAAACGGGCAGAAATGTTCTTATTGGCAAACCTGAAGAACTTTTACAAGATACTATCGAAGTCAGGGGTTTGGGAATTGTCAATATCAGAAAGATCTTTGGTGCT
>JAUVKP010000056.1 GCA_030596185.1 Fidelibacterota bacterium
GATCACAAAGACCATTGACGAAGATCCCGTGATCTCACTTTGGATCCCCTTTGCGATTGGTGCGGTCATACTTTCTATTGCCGCGATATTTTTCTTTCGGCCGGAAAAATTGGGGTGGGATGCGTTGCTTTCTGCAAGCTATGTGGGACTGTTTGAGATGAGTCTGACCTTCCTGCTCTGGCTGAATGCCCTAAGAAAAACAACGTCAACTGCCTTGGTCAGCAATTTTATATATGCCGTGCCTTTTCTGTCCTTGATCTTCATAAGATATATTTTAGATGAACCTATCCAATCTACGACACTGGTTGGATTATTTATGATAGCGGCAGGAATTGTTGGGCAAGTTTTTGTGCACTCAAAAAATAGAATTTTATACAAAGCAACATAGGGAACGGAAGTATCTATCTGTTCCCTATCTTGTCTTATTCCACTAGTGCTAAAGTATACTACTTAAGCAATGTTACCTTTTGAAAATCTACAAACGACCTAGATCCATCCTGGGCTTCGGCTGTAAATCGGATCATATAAACACCGCTTGCTTCGCCTGAACCATCCCATGTAATGTTGTGAGTTCCGGTATTTTGATCAAATCTAAATTCTTTGACCCTGTTTCCCAAAACATCATAAATACTACAAGTAACTTGAGAAGGAACCGGTAATTCATATTCAAAAGTTGTACTTGGGTTGAAAGGATTGGGATAGGCGGAATGTAAAGCAAATGCCTCGGGAATAATGTCTTCAACGACAGGATCATTAAATGTTAGATTTTGCTTTGCAAGTTTCACATTGCCAATATCTTCTCCCAAATCAGACTGGGCAATATGGGTCAAATTATTATTTGGATATTTGCTCTTAAGATCGTTCAGATATTCTAAAGCTATTTTCTCATTTTCAAGATCTTTATGATAGTAGTTGAACAAATCAAATAAAGCAAAGATCTCATATTCGGTATTTGCATTTTCTTTAAGCATTTCTTCCGATACGGCTATTGCTTCATCAATCCTTTGCTGGTGTCTTAATTGTGAAACCTTTCTTGATTTTATAGCAGCCTTTAATATTTTATCCTGAACATTACCAAGAAGACCATCTATAAAAGTTATCACATCCTGTTCTTTATGCTTGCAAGATAAATGAACACCAAGACTTAATGCCTTATGGGCATAGGATGAAGATTGATATCGAGTAATTACTCCTGTCAGGTGTTCCCTTGCAGAAGCATAATCACCATCTCTTATCTTCTTTTTTGCTATGGCTATCATTGATTCCGCTTTTACATTACAGGTATCTTTTTCTAATATGAATAACGTGTTTGATTTTGGGAAAATATCCCAATAGCCACTTCCAATATTTACAGATCCCGATGTCATATATTGAGATAGATCAACATTTCCATAACAATCCGGTGGTGGGCTTTGTCCCCACCAACAATACTCCGCAACTATACTTGAAGTACCATCTGCATATGCCGGTGATACTCCCAACCCTCCAATAATTGAGTTTTGTGTACCATATCGCGGGGCAATGGGAGGACTATTTTCTTCTACCTCACCTACTACAGGATGTGAACTAGACAATGCCCAAATAACACCATCAGCATATTCATCTGCTGATAAATAATTTAATCCCGGAGGTGTGTTTCCAAAATATGGATCACTACCATTAGTTGCCTCAATGGTTAATTGCGCTTGAGTAGAAGTAATATTATTTCTATAAAATGTTGGTGAAGAACTATAAAGTACAATAGAATATCCATATGATACTTGGTCATCAAAATAGTTTTGTTCAATGTGAGGATTTCCATTGTTTATATATACTGGTTCGTCAATCACCCAACAAGAGTCAATTTCGGGAGAACTGTTATAAACATATATTCCATAATTTGAACAATTTTCAATGGATGATGGCCCTACGTGAATGGTGGGATTAGTACTGTCCGTGCTCGCATTATTGAAATACAATCCGTACACCGCATTGGAAATATCAATATTTTTTAGGCAACCGCTACTTCCACTTTGGAATTTAATGCCTCCCCATGTACCGGAAACACTTGTGAAACTAGCCTCGTCTACATTTAATGTTCCATTGACATAGAGGTATTTACTCGATGGGAATTTGATGTCAGATATATTGTTTAAATGAAGGGTTTTTCCCGTACTAATATTTAGATTGTCTGATACAGTATGTGTGCCATCTTCCACAAAAACAGTTGTTGCATTTGTCATTGCGGGTAAAATAGTTGAGTATAAACCTTCAACATCTGTAGAATTATATGCAATAATACTAGGTGAAACACTTACGGTGCTATCTATTAATATATAGCCGGATCCGCTTCTTAAGTTGTGTGTATTCAAGTTGACCGAAACATTTGACTTAATATCCATGGTTGCGCCTGTTGGCAATGTATAGTCATAATATAACGTTGCATTTTCAGCCAATTCTAATGTTTGATCGTCATCTAAAACGCCTATTGCAAAGGCAAACGAGGAATATAACCCTTTAATTGATCCGTTTTCCTTAATACAAATATAAGGATCAATATCGTCACTATTTTCAACAACAATTGTTCCCTCGGTTGATGTAATAGAGTAAATTCCATCAAGATCAACTGAAGCGCCTGATTTAATGGTTAGTGTAACTCCAGTTGGAACGGTCACGAAACCATGTAGGGTTACTGAATTATACCAATCTTCATCATTTTCTAATGCATTTATACGGGTATATTCAATAATAAATTCTCCAGAAAAATTGTCTGATAATTGTGGTGTTTGATCATTATTATAATTATAAGTTGGTGTGGCGGCATAATTATGTAAATCTTCTGCAGTTTTACAGCCATTTTCTAGCCCAGATATTAAATAATATGAAAAAAGACTGTGATTTTCGGGACCAGCTCCTTCAGATAGTTCATCGTCCGCACACGCAGACGATATTACACCTTTATCTATATTATCTGGAAAAACCCCCGAATGACAAGCATCAATAAAACAAGCATATGAATTAAAAGTTGAACCAAAAGCATCTGATATATCACTGGGTGAAACATCATCTGATTCATATGTGCAGATTCCTGCTGTTGATCCATGTGAGGAGAAAAATACAACATCATTATTTGAAGAATTTTTAGGTAAATCTTCAAGTGCATCTATAATATTTGCTTTGGTGGCATCAGAATTTGTTAATGTTGTTATATGGCTACTGAGCCAATAAGATTCATACTTTAGGGCTTCCTTAAACTCATAAGCATCTTTATAACCATTTGTTGGTGTTTGAGCAGTCGGGGCAAATGTCCCAACCCCAACACATAATCCATGAAAATCTTGAGCATGAGAAACCGAAAATAATACTAGCATACAGATAAATAGTTTTTTCATCACTTTCCCTTTCAAATTAATAATAAACAATAATTCCTCGGTCAGTTAAAGCAGGTATATATTCATTTACTGATATGCTATCAAGCGGATTACCGTAAATCACCAATACATCTCCCTCGCCTAATCCAATATTATTCACAAGCGGTTCAATATCTTCAATTAAATTATTTTGAAGTTTATACACTTCAATTTTTGGTAAATACTGTAATGTTGAAATATCTTGAATTTGATTACTTTTCAGATATATTGAAACAAGATTACTTAAAGTGCTTAAATGGCTTATATCTGAAATTTGATTATAACTAAAATTAATTGTTTCAAGATTAATTCTATCTGAAATTGGGCTTAGATCTGAAATATTACTTGCAGTAGCCCATAACAAATAAAGGCTATCCATTTGGTTTAAAAAATTTAAATCTACGCCAGATGCTTCGCTAAGCCATAATTCGTCTAGGAGAGATAAATTTCCAAGAGGTGAACAATCCTCAACAGGATTTTCTAAAATATTCAGAAATTTCAAATTAGTTAATCCGGCCAGAGGAGAGATATCTCGAACACTATTTCCTGGTATTTCCAAGTATTCCAAATTAGTTAAATTAGTTAAGGCAGATATATTGTCAATTTCCCAGGTTTGTGTAAGAAGTAACTTCTTAAGCTTATATAAAGTTGACAAAGGTGAAATATCGGATATATTTTGATGACTCATTGATAAGTACTCAATATTGGGACATTGTTCAATTCCATTTAAAGAATAAATATCTTCCCCGGTAAAAATATATCTTCTCAATGAATCAACACCTAACAAAGCAATATTTGATAATTTCCCAGTCGGTTTATTTAAAACATATCTTATCTGAACCTCAAGAGTAGGATCTTCAAATTGCACTCTTTCTCGAGAAAATACAGTAAATTCAATTTCATCAACCTCACTATCCTGAATTCCATTGTTGACGATTAACCTAAATTTATAATTCCCCTCTACAGCAAATCCTATCTCTTTTGTTTCATCATGTATTAGTTCGAATATGTTGATCGGAATGGGATTATTATCATCTTGCTCCCAATTATATATCAGCGTATCACCCGCTCCTTTATAGCTATCAGAAGCATTAAGGATACAATAGTTACCTACTTGCAATGTTGTCTTATCGATTTTTATGATTGATATCGGGGCGTCGCCTGTGGGAATAGGGTTGCATCCCAAAAAAAAGAAAACAATACTTATTATGAATATCGACTTGCTTTTAAAAATAATGGACATCTTCACCAGCAGCACCTATTATATTTTTTATGTTTATAATTTAACAACTATAATGTATAAGTTTATTTTATCCTTGTCAACTAATAATTATCTCGGCTCCATTATTCCCTTTTAAAGAAAAGTGTCTACAAATTATCATATTTAGAATATAAACTCTAGATACATTGGCTCTCCATAATACCAATAAGCTCTGTTTTCGTATTCGGTACCATGTAGCATGGAATGAATAAATCCATTTCGATAGACTTGTACAGTGTGCAAGATCGCTCTTGCTTGATTTTCTTTCAGTAATATCTGAAATCGCCCATCTAATGCCGCATAACGCTGAAAGTCATTATTATGATCTTGTGTAAAATTAAAGCGATCGTTTAATCGTTTTTTCATGTGTTTCGTGTTCCACCAAGTTCCTCCTTGCGAAGAAACAAAAGGCTTACCTTGATAGAGTGCTATGCTGTCGTTGTATGCCATCACACAGAGATAAGTTGAATTGCGTTCAAGTAGAAATTCTGTGAACAAGCTGTCATAATGGTCGGCATCGTACTTGTAATTGTAGTTACTGTCAATAAATGCAATACGGTCGATCCACTCAGGAATAATGTCTACGCCTTGCAAATAACGCAAAACCCAGGAACCACCGGCACTGTGGCCATTGAGGGTAACCGTATAATTAAATTGCCGGAATGGTTTTAATATATCTTGAGTCATCTGTTGGATTAAGTCGACATAATTATCGGGGTGTTTATCATCATAAGTTTGCCACGCCAGATTTGTTGGTTGAAGATAAACAACGATCACATTATTATCTTTTAGGGTTTTCCTTAAAAACCGTGTTTGCGCTCCTATATGTTGAATATCAAAATGCCAATCATCTCCCTCTTCGATCTGTTTGCCGATCGTCCAATCAATGGTATTTCCCGCGGGAAGCGCATAAAATACGATGATCGTTTCTCTATCTGTTTTCAAATATTTCTTACCCGGCGCATTGATATGAACATCAATATCCTCTCCCCATCGAAATGAACGGATTTGTTCATCTGTGGTCTTGTTTTGGGTAAAATCGGGCAATACAATAGCATTAAGAAACGAGATTCCCATAAGACAAAAACATGTTAAATAAATTAAAATGCGGTTCATTTTCTCTCAAATATTATGCTATATCAAATAATAAGCAGATAATTTTGTTAAACAAAATTATCTGCGATGTTTTAAAATCAAATGTAGAGACACGCCATGGCGTGTCTCTACCGTAAATCTTGGGATATATATCGCAAAATGGGCCTAATGGTAAATTTGTGAGGCTGAAAACGCTATAAATCACTGAATGTTAGGATAATAGATACGATTTCTTATTTTATAAATAAAAACATGGTCAAAAAGATGTCCCCGATGTGGTTCTTTAAGAACTAAAAAGAATGGTAGAAAACGTAACAGACAGAGCTATAAATGTCATAATTGTTCGTATCAATTTCAAAGTAAATTAAGAAATATAAGCAAACTTCCTGATAAACTTTTTACCGATTATACCGATGGAAAACAAAGCCTTGAGCAGTTAGCTGAAAAGCATCAATTATCTGTAAAAACAATCAGATCAAAACTTATTAAACATGACGTGATTATTCCCGAATATGAGCCTTCTGAGACGGTAATTATTATGGATACAACCTACTTTCGTCGCAACTTTGGTGTGATGGTATTTCGTGATGCTTATCGGAAGAATAATCTTCATTGGCGGTATGTTACCTATGAAACCGTCAAGCTTTACAAACAAGGGATACGACTTCTGAAATTGAAACGCTGGGATATCAAAGCTATTGTTTGTGACGGCAGAAGAGGCTTATTTAAGGCGTTTCCGGGGATTCCCATACAAATGTGTCATTTCCATCAATTGTCGATTATACGTCGTTATTTAACACAAAATCCTCGTTTGGAAGCGCATATTGAATTAAAACAATTATCCTCTGCTTTAACGTCTATTGATAAAGAATCCTGGCTGTTTGCTTTAGATCAATGGCACTTGAAGTGGCATGAATATTTAAAAGAAAAAACCATGGATACAATTACGGGTAAATGGCATTATACTCACAAAAAATTACGCAGTGCTTACAATAGTTTGAAAACCCATACACCTTATCTTTTTACCTTCCAGGATTATCCCGAATTAAAGATTCCTAACACAACAAATTCATTGGATGGATCCTTCACAAATTTGAAATCAAAACTAAGAAATCATCAAGGGATTAAAGATCATATGAAAATCATGTTAACTGACCATTTTTTGGCAAAATAGCCTCACAAATTTACCATTAGGCCAACTTTACCAATGATTTTTCCATTGCTTGCATTTTTGATTTCATCGATAATTTTATTCGTATCATTCTCATCAATTTCAATATTAATATTAATATCTTCTGCAAAATTCTGCTCTAAATTAATCAAATGATATTGATTTAC
>JAUVKP010000155.1 GCA_030596185.1 Fidelibacterota bacterium
ATATAATAAAGGAGCCGCAAAATTTGCGGCTCTTCTATTTTAGATTTAATTTTATTATCTAGCAAACTTTTCCGGGATTAAGGATCAAATTCGGATCAAAGGTTTTTTTAATACCTCTCAATAAGCTCATATAGACCGGGCCGGCCATCTTTTCAAGATAGGGTTTTTTGGCGAAACCAATGCCGTGTTCACCGGAGACGTGGCCACCGAGTTCGGCACCTTTGGCATAAAGCAGGTCGAAAGCTTCACTGAGTTTTTTTACAAAAACATCATCAGGCAGATCATCTTTCAATACATAGACATGTAAATTTCCATCACCGGCATGACCAAATGAAGCGATCCGCACATCCAGCTGTTTTTCAACTACTTTGGTGAAATTGATAAAGTCGGCAACAAAGTTTCTGGGGACAACAACATCACATTCATCCATCTCGGTAGTAGAGGCTTTTATAGCTTCCAGAAAGGCTCCTCGTGCGGGCCAAATGGAGTCATTACGTTCATCCGTATCGGAGATAAAGACGTCCATTGCACCGGCATCCAGGCAGACGTGAGCAACTTGCTCATAGATTTTTTCAACCTCTGCTTTTGAATTGCCGTCAAAGGTCAATAAAATATATGCATCTGCGGAGTTATCCGGGAATTTCTTGCCGAGATAATTTTCGGCGGCAAGGATAACATTACGTTCCATGTATTCAATGGCTGTTGGGATAGCTTTGGATTTAATAATAGTCGGGACGGCTGTGATTGCTGTTTCAATATCAGGGAAGGGGACAAGCAGGGAAATAGCGACTTTTGGAAGAGGTAGAAGCTTTAATACGGCTTTTGTAATGACGCCCAATGTTCCTTCAGAACCGACCATCAGATCTTTAAGGCTATAGCCTGAGCTATCTTTGACGATCTTGCCGCCAACAGTAATAATTTCACCTGAGGTAAGTACAACTTCGAGCTCACGGATATAATCACGGGTTACACCGTATTTTACAGCGCGCATACCACCGGCATTGGTAGCTATATTTCCACCGATAGAGGCTGATTTTTCACCGGGATCGGGAGGATAAAAAAGATCATTTTCTTCAACATATTCGGAAATTTCCATTAGAAGAACACCGGGTTCAACTGTAAGAGTAAGGTTATCCTCGTCTAATTCAAGAATTTTATTCATATTCTCGCTTGAAAGCATAATGCCTTTATGGATGGCTATCGCCGCGCCGACCAGTCCGGTACCCTGCCCCCGAGGTGTTACTGCAATATGCTTATCATTTGCATATTTCAAAATATCGGAAACCTGTCCACTATTCATGGGCAAAACAACCACATCGGGGTATTGGCGGATTCCCGCCAATTCGTCGCGACTGTAGTCCTCGTGAATAGCATCACCGGTCAAGACGTTATCTGTACCGCATATCTCGATCAAACGATCGATATCCAACTGAGTTACGGGTGAATAGTCCATATATATCCCTATTGTTCTTTTTTCATTTCTTTGATCTGAGCTACCAGATCCGGTATGATCTCATAAATATTTCCAACGATGGCATAATGAGCTACATCAAAAATCTGAGCTTTCGGATCTTCATTGATAGAGATGATCATATCGGAATTATTCATCCCCGCAACGAACTGAATAGCTCCGGAAACACCGCAGGTGATGATCAGTTTAGGTTTAACCGTACGTCCACTAAGCCCAATCTGTAAACGAGCATCCATCCATCCTGCTTCAATAAGGGGACGAGTGGTTGCAACCATAGCACCGAGTTCATCGGCAAGATCGTAGACCATTTTCAGGTCATCTTCCTTTTTAAAAGCACGTCCGGCAACAACAATAACATCCGCATCTTCGATACTTTTAACTTTTTCTTTTTTCTTGATCTCAATTACCTTGATCTTTGAATCAAGTTTTTCATCCACAATATCGCAGAGGGTCAATTTACCGCTTTTTTCTTTAGTACGCTCAGGTGCATCAAATATTTTATAACGAACCGTAGCAAATTGCGGACGATGGTTAGGCGTATGAATATGCGCCATAATATTGCCACCAAAAGCAGGGCGAATTTGATCAAGATCCGTGTTTTCCTGAACATCCAGAGTAGTGCAGTCTGCAGTTAAACCGGTACGAAATCGCGCTGCGATACGTGGCGCAAGAGAGCGACCAACCGTTGTGCCGCCTACCAACACGATCGTGGGCTTGTTTTTATTTATATAATCTTCAAAAACTGCGGTATATGGCTCAATGCGAAAATCATGTAATTGTGGTTTGTCATAGACAAAAACTTCATCTGCTCCATAGTGCAGAACCTGCTCTGCGATTTCAGAGATATTACTACCCATAAGTAAACAGTGTACGGGATGACCGATCTTATCGGCCATTTTACGTGCTTTGCCAATCAATTCAAAGCTGACAGGATGTATATCACCTTCTATATGGTCAATATAAACCGTAACGCCCCGCCATTCGTCCTTATTTACACTAGGAGCAACATCTTCAACATATTCAAAGATATCAGGAAGACGTTTAACACAAATTTTACACATTTTACATGCTGCATTCAGGATCAATTCATCATTTGATTCAAATTCAAGTGCATCAAAGGGACATACCTTAATGGTAGCTTCCCGATCCTTGATCTTGTCTTGATGTACAATAATCTTTGCCATAATGATCTATTACCTATATGTATTTGAGTTCGTGTAATTTATCGGCGAGTTTTTTACTCAGTTCATCACCCCTGCCTTCCCATTTTTCATTCGTGGTATTGGCGGGAGGCGGGAATATCTTTAAAACCTGAGTCGGTGATCCATTTAGTCCATAATGCATGACATTCTTATCATCAAGATCATTGAAAGTAATACGACGAACAGGACGATCTGACGTTTTCATTTTTAATTTAAAAGAGGGTAGTCTGGGCTGACAAATATCTTTTTCAACAGTAATAAGGCAGGGGAGGAGAACTTCCTGAATTTCTACCGATTCAGCCATGTTCATTTCTACGATAACAGATTTATCACAGATCTTATGAATTTTACGAACATTGGCAACATGCGGGATATTAAGATATTCTGCAATTTCCGGTCCTACCTGAGCCGTATCACCATCTGTCGTCATTTTACCACAGATGATCAGATCATATTTACCCATTTGAGTGATGCCTTGAGATAAAGCATAAGCGGTTGCCAAAACATCGGCACCGGCAAACTTACGGTCGGTCAATAAACAACCTTTATCGGCGCCCATCATATAAGCTTCTTTGATCACAGCTTCGGCTTGGGGTGGCCCCATAGTTATCACTGAGATCTCGGCTTGCTTGTCTTCTTTTAGGCGTACAGCCGTTTCAATAGCGTAAAGATCGTAAGGATTCATTTTAGAATCTATACCATCGCGTATTAGCACACCTGTTTTCTCGTCGATCTCAACTTCCGCGGTGCCCGGAACCTGTTTGATACAGACCGTAATATTCATGTATTTCCCCAGTTTCAATTCAGCTTAAAGTATAATATAATTCGCATGTAAATTCCATAAAAATATCTATTTGATCTTTATATCATCATATTAAATAAACTTAAAATACTTTTTGCAATTCAATGTTGATTCCAATAGATTTTATCTGTGGCAAAAAACTAAAAAATCAAGGAGATATTTATCATGATAAAGAAAATTATCAGTGTTATTCTCATCCTGAGTTTTGTATTTGTTTTCGCAACTGAATTTCAATCCAACTCTTACGATATGGGTTATTCTCATGGAAAAAGTGACGGTAAGAGAGATGCCAGCTGGTTATGGGTTTTTGCCGGTTTGGGATGTAACTGTATAGGAGCAGCTGTTGCCTATTTCGTACCGGGTGATGTTCCCTCAGAAAAAATTGTAGGCATGGGTGCCGAATACAGTATAGGCTATGCCGATGCCTATATTAAAACTAAACGTTGGCGTC
>JAUVKP010000162.1 GCA_030596185.1 Fidelibacterota bacterium
ATCGGCTATGTTGAACTTGCAATCTATGATCTAACCGGTAAAAAAGTTGATGTTTTAGTAAATGAATATCGTTCAGCAGGTGATCATAGCTTGAATTTCATTGCGCCCGCAACCATGAGCACAGGGATCTATTTTTGTAGATTGAGTATTGATGGAATAATTGCAGATACAAAAAAAATTACCTTGCTGAAATAAAGATAATCCAGCATGTCATCTTGAGCCCCGATCCTTCGGGGAAAGATCTATTCATGGTACAGAACACTTATTCATGAATAGATTTCTCCACTTCGTCCTACTTCGCTTTAGCTTCGTAGGACTGCGGTCGAAATAACAGTTCTACCTCACGTGTCGCGACCGTCCCCTACATTTTCAATAATATTTTTTCTTGACTAAAATCGATCACTCTTCTAAGATCACCGATTGTTTGATCTCCAAACCTTTCATTCTCTCAAAGGCTTCTGAGATAAGCAGGGCTTTGTAGAATATTGTATGCCCCAAATACCAATTTCCCTCTGTTTTACGATAAAAACGATCAATAAGATTCCCTTTCCATAATTCAAAATGAGAAATGGTTTCATGAAAGCCTTTTAAATGATAATTCTTGGAATAGATCTCGATATGATTTGTTTCTTTATGGGCATAGCCCACAGCATAAGTATTTTGATCCAATAGCGTCAAAGAAGCCAATTCCTTCCATCGTTCATCCATGTAATAGGTGGTCACCATCTTAAAATCTAGCTCAGGTACGGTTTTGATCTGGAATACACGCGACGAATCAAGTGAATACTCCCAGTAGATAAAATGGGTCAGGGATGAATCCTCGGATTCCTGATAATGTCCCTCCCAAATAACGCCCATGTAAGGCTCGAAGATATCTAAGGGATTTCCGCATAGAAATGATGTCAAAACGAACATAAGAACAATGTAGCGTATTTTCATAAAACCTCAATTTTCGTGAGACGTAAGATGTAAAACGTGAGACGTCGTGAACGGTGATTCGTGAACAGGAAGACTATCCACAGATTACACAGTAAAATGAATAATGATATCCGTGAAATCTGCGATTTGAGTTCGTTTTACGTTTTACGTCCTACGGTTCATTTCTTTATAACCATTTCCGGTTTTTCGGAATTCAGATCCAATTTCCAGGTATAAGCGATAAGCTTTTTATCGATCTTCTTTTTCTTATCGGCATTGTGAGATTTAACTTTAATATTTTTTGGAACTTGGACAATCAAACTACCTTTTAGTTTTGATCCTAAGTTTTTTAGGGCTTTTCTGCCTTCATCATCGACTTCAAACCCCTCAATGCTCAACTCACCCTCATCATTATGATCAAAGGCGTAATATTTGAGATCTTTGTCAATGAAATAATAATCTTCCCCGACATCCAATTTACGCTTTACCTCGACTTTGATCTTACCTTTACCAAGATCCTTGACGGATGTAAAGTCCTCATCATCTTTCAGTCCCTGAATAATTTCTTGCAATTCCTCTTGTTCATTTTCGTCAAAGGACCCTTCTATCACGGCCTCCAGCACAGGAACATAGTTCAATTCGCCCTGATAGCTAAAATCGTAGGATCCATCCTTATGCACAAACACATCGATCTCGTAATTATCGGGAAGAAAGCAGGAGCCTAACATGATAACTACCAAAGCAAAAATTAACGCGATCTTTTTCATACAAATCCTTCCTCTCTTTAATTGACAATTTCGTGAACAGTAAAACGTGAGAAGAGATTTAATCGCAGATTCCACAGATTTAAATATTCTCTTATCGGCGTAATCTGTGGTTTATCCTCTCTTTACGTCTTACCAGCCTGCGCCGAGGCACAGCCTACGTAGCCGGAGCTACTTCCATCCTTCGCCCAAGGGCTATGGGCGGCACGGCGGCGCAGTAGGCCTTCGGCCGGCAGACGTCTTACGGTTAAGCTCTTATTGATCTCAGAACAAGGAACACCGATTTTAGATATTCAATGTAAATATTTACTTCAGCGTTCAATATTCGTTAATTTTAATCTACGAAGCTTAAGCGTAGTAAATCCTTGTTCGTTATTCAATTCTTTAAACGATCTAGAATATACACATCCACCACAAATCCAACTCCCACGCCCATGGCATACATCATAATATCAAGAGGATCATAGGCACCGGGAAGAAATTCAACGCCATAGCTTTGCATGATCTCAATAACAAAACCCAGGATCAGCACACCCATAGTACCCAGCATACGGCACATGGCCACCGACCACATGCGTCGGAAAATCATCTGGATCAATAAATAAGCATTTAAAGGGAATAAAATATTAAAGAGATACTTTTGAATAAAGCTCCCCTCTTCCGGCTTTAGAAAGACATAGAGCAAAGCCGTTACGATCGCGATGAGGGTGATGATGATTATTGGAAGTCTTTTTCGCATATTATTTTCTTTCTTTTAATTGCCTGCCCTTCGAAGCCTTGGCTTCGAAGGGTCAATTGGTTTGGGTGATGATGGTGGGAAGATGTTTTTTCATGTTAATTAACCATTTTCTTATCTAAATGCTCTTCAACCAGAATTTGCATCTGCTTCCGAGCTATATTGTTTAATTTTTCAAGTCTTTGTGATTGATCCATTTCTTCATTGATCAACATGGCATTTATACTTTCAAGATTTGCCAGACAAATCAACTGCGAAATCGTAGCATCATCGCGAAGATTTCCTTTTTTCTCCGGATTATTATCGCGCCATTCTTTCGCAATCATTCCAAATAATGCCATATTTAGGACATCCGCTTCTGAAGAATAAATGAAATTGATCTGATCTCTATTTAATTCAGGCGGGATCAAATGCTCTTGTATTGCATCTGTATGTATCCTGTAATTTACCTTAGCCAAATTCCTTCTAACATCCCAACCGAGCTTCTTATGTTCTTCTTCTTTTAGTCGTTGAAATTCTTTGATAAGATAAACCTTGAATTCCGCACTGACCCACATCCCGAATTCAAAGGCAATATCCTTATGCGCATAGGTTCCGCCATAGCGACCGGCTTTTGCAACTAAACCAACAGCATTCGTCTTACTTGCCCATTCTTTAACACTTATCTTGTAGCTGTGCAAACCAGCCTGACTTTTAATTATGGCGAATTCGCCATAATTAAAATCCGAATTATGAACTTTTTCCCAAATCCCTAAGAATTCAACCGTATTTCGATTACGCAGCCAGTCCGCAATGAAAAATTCGCCATCCTTGGCTTTCATCATATCCGTCAATGAGATATACTCTTCATTCTCAACGGTGATAATATTGATCGCTGTCCCTTGTACTTCAATTTTCGTCATGTGTCCCTCTTATTTTAATTGCCTGTCCACCGAAGCCTTCTTGACCAGAGTAGCCTTGGCGAAGTTGGTGGCGTAGGTGGATCCTTTGTCAATTTTCAATTGTCAATTGTCAATTGTTTTAGTGATGATGGTTGGGAGTCTATTTTTCATATTTAGATGCCTTTAATATTGTTTCTTTAAGTTCATCATATTCAACTGGAACTGCAATCTTTTTCAATTTACTTAAAATTATTCTATTCTGGCTTCCACCATAAGTGCTTAAAATTGGAGTCGGAACAACATAGAATTCCCATTGCTCCAATTTTAATGGATCTATTGTATCCTGATTTTTATGTTTCAACAAACAAAACACATATACATCTGCATGGCGTTTGGCTTCATTTTGATAAAGTAGTGTTTGAGGATCCAAAAAGTGTGTTGGTTTGATTGAAAACGATATTTTTGAGTAATCTTTTTGTTTCCAACTTTGAATATATGCGGATGATTTAACCTCAATCTTAATTCCATCTTTGCTGGTTAAATCATAA
>JAUVKP010000157.1 GCA_030596185.1 Fidelibacterota bacterium
AACGAAATGACATACACAAACTTCAGAAATTTTATTTCTATCTGGTTCGTTCAGAGCACATTGGGCGACGGCCCCGGACTTGCTCTAGAGGCTTATGGATTAGGTGATAAAATAGCAGATATGAAAAATGTTCAAAAAGGTGATTTCGTCCAGATCTGGCGAACATCAGGTTCGGGTCATTCTGTGATCTTTATGAACTGGACCACCAATGCAGTGGGCGATACAACAGGAATGAGATACTGGTCCACGCAAACCAGTACGAATGGGGCAAATTACAACACAGAATACTTTGATGGTTTGGGTGGCAATATTGATAAAGCTCATACTTATTATAGTCGAGGACGCAAACCGGAAGATTTTGTGAGCTATTAAGCTATGATTTCATTGAGTCAATTGAGAAATTTTCAATTGACTCAATGAATTATTTTTCTATTGAGGCAGTGGCTTTTTTTCTGATTGACTCAATTGAACTATCTTTTTCACTTTCCCGCTTCCATTATTCTTCGTAACTTATTTTCTACTTAATTGGGAACTTGTTGCCTTCTGAAGCGACTCATTATCATTGGAGGAATCCTAATTGCAGAAAATAGCAAGGAAGATAGCTACAACTATTGTACTTCTACTGGCGTTACTTTTGCCTTTAACCGCCGCACTTCCGACACAAATGTCAAATTTTGCTTCTCCCGCTTACTGGGGAATGGCCCATTCGGGAGGCGCGATTGCAGATGTTTCCAATGCATACTGGATAAACCCTTCCTTGAATCCCTATGATTCTCCCTGGTCAATCAATGTCAATGAAGCTTTTTTACCCGGCACCGGAATATTCATTTCCGAATTATCCGGACATTATCGTTTTCGTCCCGGTCATGTAATAACGACCGGATTAAATTTTGAGAATTACGGCACCTTTGATCAACGTGATATCGACGGTACACTGGAAGGCGAATTTACTGCGTCTCAATATCAATATTTTGTGGGTTACGGCTATCGCTTGTCCGATCATTTCTCTGCCGGGGCACAAATCGTTATTCAGGGCGATCGCATTGATGTTTCACGCGAGACCTATTCTTATCTGCGCTACGGATTTTCATATACTTTTGGTAAACGTGAAAACGTACTTGCTTTCAGCGGTGCAACGAACGGACTGGATAATACATGGCGAGCTTCTTTTTCGCATGAATTGGAATATTTGCCTCTACGCATGAATATTGATTTTCGTTGGTATGGTGATGACTGGAATCCCACTTCATTCTATGATGCGGAAAGCGGCGATTTTGTCTTTGATACGGCTGCCCGTTATTTCGCTGAGAAATTTACACTGGGGTTTTATATTAAAGCCGGTGAGAATATTCGCATTATGACCGGTATAGATCTTGCACGCCTCAACCTTGCAAGTAATGCCTTCGGTTTGGATACTATTCTCAGTGGTATCTCACTCGGCGGACAATACAAAATTAATCAGCTTGAGATCAGCCTTGGTCTTTACCATTATGCCAATTTCACCACAATGACAGCCTTGGGTATATCGTATTCTGGTAAATGACCTCTCATAAGGATCACAGAATATAAATCATATCATTTTTTTGGAATATGAATGCCTGTTCCCTACACCTCACTCAGCAGAATTTCGTTTTTCAATTGATATTCCCCTTATCTTGTTGATCCTGTAATCCTTGTCATAAATTATCTTGTCAAAATATCTTGACTAAACCAAAATCATATCGTATAATACACGGCTTTGATATGATTGTTTTAGGAGTAAAAAATGAAAAGTGGAATTCATCCCAAATACGACGAAGTAACTGTTACCTGCGCATGCGGCAACAGCTTTAAAACACGTAGCACCGCCGGTGATTTGAAAGTCGAAATTTGCTCAGCTTGCCATCCTTTCTTTACGGGTAAACAAAAGTTTCTCGATACGGCTGGCCGAATTGAAAAATTCAACAAAAAATACGGCATTAAAAAAGACCAGTAGCTTTTTTATGGTTAAAATATTAAAATCATCCCACATTCCGGGATGATTTTTGTTTATCTAAAAAGTTTTTATGGAGAAATATAATGACTAATAAAACTGAAGAAAAAAAGACTATCCTCGTCGGCGGCCAAGCCGTGATGGAGGGTGTCATGATGCGTACACCTAAAGCATATGCTACGGCAGTCCGCAATCCAGAAGGTGAGATCATTACCGAACGCAAGGAATTCACCTCACTGGCAAAGAAAAAGAAATTTTACGGGTGGCCGATCGTTCGCGGCGTTGTTTCCATGGTTGAATCCATGAAGATCGGTATAGAAACCCTGAATTTTTCCGCCGACATTACTTATCCTGAAGAAAGCAAGAAAGAAGCCAGCTTCTGGTCAAAGGTCGGTGGCTTATTAAGTACTCTTTTTGCTGTTGCTCTGGCTGTGGTTATGTTCTTGATCGGACCCATGTGGATCACTGAGAAATTATTTGGTTTACAAGACAGCGCAGGCTGGTTCAATGTAAGTGCCGGTGCATTTCGTATTATCTTTTTTCTGCTTTACCTCGTCATCATTTCCCAAATGAAAGATATCAAACGTCTCTTTAGGTATCATGGTGCAGAGCATAAGACAATCTATGCCTTTGAAAATGGGGAAGAATTGACCGTAGAAAATATTAAAAAACATTCACGTTTTCATCCTCGTTGCGGGACCTCATTCCTATTTATTTCTATGATCAATGTGATCATTATTTATGCTATCGTTGACGCGTTGGTTATGCATCTTTTCCAGACCACACTGACCATTCAAATACGTCTCCTATATCATATTCCCCTAATTCCTATTGTCATGGGCGTCGGTTATGAGATCCTGAAATTTTCCAGCAAGAATCTTGACAAAAAGCTCATCGCATGGATGGTAAGACCGGGTTTATGGTTGCAGCGTATTACGACCAAAGAACCCGATGGCAGCATGATCGAATGTGCCGTAACCGCATTGAAAACAGGTTTCGGAGATGAATGGGAAAAATTCGAAGGCGGTCAATTCATTGCTGAAGCAATGGAATAATCTTGGGAGTATAAGATGTTAGATAAACTTGAACAGATAAAAGAGCGCTATGACTTGGTAATTGCTGAATTATCAGATCCAACAGCTTTTGCGGATCAAAAGAAATTTAAAACTCTATCTCAAGAACGCAAACATCTTGAACCGATCATGGAAATCCATAAAAAATATGCCGCATTATTAGCACATATAAGCGATGATGAAGAAGTGCTTCGAGGTAATGACGATGAACTGAAAGAACTGGTCAAAGAAGAATTAGACGATTTGAAAGAACAGCGGGAAAAAACGGAAGAAGCCATTAAATTTTTGCTTATTCCCGCGGATCCGAATGATGATAAAAATACGATTGTTGAAGTTCGTGCCGGTACGGGCGGTGATGAAGCTGCCTTGTTCGGACATGATCTTTACCGCATGTATGTGCGTTTTGCCGAACGCCAAAATTGGAAGATCGAAGAATTGAGCTCATCCTTTATCGGACTAGGCGGCATTAAAGAAATTTCATTTTCGATCAAAGGTGAAGGTGCCTACGGTAAACTGAAATATGAATCCGGTGTGCATCGCGTTCAGCGCGTTCCCGCCACTGAAAGCTCCGGTCGTATCCATACTTCGGCAGCAACTGTTGCAGTTCTTCCCGAAGCTGAAAAAATTGATGTTGAGATAGCCGAATCAGATCTTCGCATTGATACCTACCGTGCAAGCGGGGCGGGTGGACAGCATGTGAACAAAACCGACTCAGCTATACGAATTACACATATCCCAAGCGGTGTTGTTGTAGCGTGTCAGGACGAACGCTCACAGCATAAAAATAAAGAAAAAGCACTGAAGATCCTTTACAGTCGTTTATTGCAACACAGTATTGATGAACA
>JAUVKP010000120.1 GCA_030596185.1 Fidelibacterota bacterium
ATCATGACAAAACATTGATACTTATTGACTGTAAAAAACCTTTTACACTGGAAATTATTCTGGCCGGTAAAAAATATCGATATGAAATTAAAACAAAAACAACCATCAATATTTGAAGTGATCTTCCCCCTATTTGTCAGACAGTTATGTCCTCTTCTTTATTAGCCAGAAAATACACAATATCTAGCCAGTTTTATTCAACATCCATGACTAATTTTGCGTGTAGATGGGAAAATTCTGCTGCTTTTGGGGTGGAGATTGATTCATTTCATTTCAAAGAATGAGTGATTGGGGATAAGGGATCCTGAATTAAATTCAGGATGACCAGTCTACACTAAAGTACAGCCGACAAGCACGTTCTGCTTTGGATCTTATTTTTTGAACTTTAATGGATGTTCAGGTGTTGGCCAAGTTCCAATTGCAACATTCATAGCATCAGAAATTATCTCGTTAATGACCGGTGTGATGCTTTTCATGACCAAGTCAATTAGCTCTGCCGGTTTTTCCGGTAATGGCACGGTGTCAATGGCTACGCTGTAAGTTTTTCTCATGATCTTACTCCTTTGTTTTTCCTGCCGATACAATGTGAGTAAACTGATGATCTTTTACTCATCTAATTAATTATTATTTTATTTATTTTAATTTGAAACATAAATCCCTCATTATCAAGCAGTTTTTAATGCTTCGTATGGTAAGCAGTAAGTAGTAAGCAGTCATAAAAGAAAAGGGCTGGATATATCCAGCCCCTACTTTTATCTTTATACTTTAATCTTTTATCTTCTCTTTAGAGATCCCCTCCCAGCGAGAACAGCCATCTCGGACTGGAAAATCCATCACCATTATATTCCCAGGCACAATCGATACGAAGGAGGGCAAAACCGAGATAGACCCGGATACCCATTCCGACGGATCCGATCATGTCTTCCCAAGTATTTCCAATCATCCATGCACCATTTTCCACTAATTGCAAGCTATCGGTCCATGCGGCTCCCACATCAGCAAACAATACACCACGAACTTGGAAGAACTGGATCGGCGGCAAACCGAATTTTGCATATTCGATAAAAGGAAAGCGCAATTCTGCATTAAAAAGCATGAATTTATCACCCCAGGTCTGGAACAAGGTAGCTCCACGCACCGGCATAATATATTCACTCAAATAATACATACTCAACTGTTCGGAAAAATTATCTCCATCATTTCCAAAGATAGGCGCATTAGGATTATAAACATAGTTGATCCAATTGTCGATACCACCTAATAAAAAGGTCTGTGGATCGGGTCCAAAAGACGCCCCGCCATTAAAGCGGAAGGCAAGATGATAGTTATTGGTGATCTTGAAATATTGACGGTAATCAATTTTAGCCGTGTAAAATTCCGGGGTTTCCGGCGTGATCTTGGGTGACATTTCAAAACTGAGTCGATAACGACTACCATCCATCGGACCCGTATAGGAGAAGATGGTATTATCTTTGACCAGCGCAATTTCAGCTCTGTATTCATGGATATCTTCATCGTACTGGTCAATAATAACCCTATTTGTATCTAAGAGCTCTCTCTTGACATAATAGTATGAATTATTGAACTCAATCCTATGATGCTTATTGATGGGATAATCGGCAATAAAATTTATACTTCTGTTCGTATAACGGGTCACAAAATAGCCGAAAGGATTTGTCGTAGAAACTTCTCCCGGGATATAAGTGGCATAATTATCTGATTGGTTCACCACGATCAATCCAAAATTCGGTCGGTAACGACGGTAATAATAAGCTAAGGCATAATCTGAGTTTTGAAGATCAATATACAGATCGGTCCCGATATAAACTTGATGATCTCCCATCACATCAGAGAACATGAACGTCGCCTGGCCCTGGACACCATAGAAGGTAGAAAAACCGAATTGACTATCCACAAGATCCAGTGAAAATTTTGTCTTATAAGGTTTGTCGATATAAGAGCCTGCATCATCGATGATCTCGGTACTATCTAAAGCTACGATCTGTGAATCGGGTGAATCCATACCATAAGCATACTCAGGGATAAATACATAATCCGCATAATCAGATAGACGTTGGATCTCATCGTCACCCTTAACAATTCGCACTTTTTCATCTTTCGGTTCAATATCTTCGGCTAATCTCCGTATTCGTTCTTTTTTCATTATCACTTCCGTGATATCAAAGGGCATATCTGTAGATTCTGTCTTGAAGCGCGTTTTATGCAGCTCTTTTTCTTCAATTTCAAAAGGATAATTCATGCGGAATATATCCCAACCGTAATCTTTAAAAGCACAAAAGATCAAATTGTCTCCCGTACGATCAAGATTTAAGTGGAATATACCTCCCACCACATTCGTGATCGGGTAAGCTTTGCCTTCATTCAGCTGTATATATATATTAATAATACCGTTGGCATCCGAGGTATAAATAAACCCTCTTCCTTGTGGATCCATATATGGATAATTCTCATCATGATTAGTATTTGTTTTAGCTGTCTTTACTTTTGATTCAACATTAAGCATGTAGATATCGCGCTGATAAGGGTGACGGATGTCACGAACGTCTTTTGCTTTTAAGCGTTCACTAACATAAACAATATTTTTCCCATCAGGAGACCATTGAGGATTCTCATCACCTTGAGTATCTTGTGTTAAATTAACAAGTATCCCCGTCTGGAGATCATACACAAAAATATCACTTTGCGCTCCATTATGACCCGAAAATGCAATAATATTATTATCATTGGGATGATAAGCAGCAGAAAACACACCTTGTAATTCCGGCATGGGATAAAATTCCTGTTTTCCACTTTTCACATCCACAACCACCAAGGCGTCATGCTTTCCGCTTTTGGCAGCAAAAACGATATGTTTTGAGTCGGCTGACCAAGAAATGCCCGGGGACATCCATTTTAATTCTTCAAGACTGGCTTTTCGCTGACCGCGCACCACGCGTCTCATTCTTTTACCGTCCTGAACATCCATCAGGTAAATATCGGCATAACCTTTTTTATCACTCAAAAAAGCGATCCGGTTTCCGGAAGGAGAAATTGCCGGAGCAATATTTTGACTATTCCTCATCTGTTCATGATCGGTCAAGCGAACAGATATTTCGCGGATATCTTCACTCATGCTGATATCGGGCCAGTACATCTTTTTAAGGTAATGATGCCATTCTTCCGTAAACTCTTCTTTCGACATATTAAATGTGTACTGTATCCCTTTTTCGACATCAAGGTAAATTTTCAATTTGGTGTAAAATTCAGTGAGTTTTTGATACCCATAAGTCTCACGGATAAATTTGAAAATGCTTTGTCCGCCCTTGTAGGCATAATAACCTGTCAAAGCCTCAAAAGGATAGGATTCAAATTGACTGTTATAGGTAAAATCGCGCATGAACATATCGGCTTCCGTATCCCAGCGCGAGGATTCGTATTCGGCGCTTCCTTCTGCCAGCCATAATGGAATATTAAGTCTTACTGCCCCGGAAATGATCGATTGAATACTTCCACTATAATAGAGGTCATTCATAAAGGCATGAATAAGCTCGTGGTGAATCACATGACGAAAATCACTATAAGATCCCTCGAAAGGAACGACGACACGATTCTTGAACAGCTCGGTAAAACCACCGACACCTTCAGGCATGTAAGAATTAATTGTATTGGTTTGCTGAAAATCACTATGACTGTCATAAACAATAATGGCATAGCGTTTTTTTAGATCCCAGTCAAAAAGCGTGGAAAGCGATTCATAGGAAGATTCTGCAGTTTGCGCACAAAAATCTGAAATAGTCTTATTTTCACCATTAAAGTAGATATTAAAGTGTTTGCTTTGAATAAAATTCCAATCAAATACATCATACTGTACTTTATTTTGCCCAAATTGTGCAAAAGAGAGGTTAAAAACCAAAAGCAGCAATATGAATATTTGTCGTAATATTTTCATGATTTTCACTTTATCTTGCTTCCTAACTACAGGATATGAAAAATGTTTCTTGCTTTTTATTTTGCGAGTTCTTTCTCAAGAATTGCCCTGATCTCGGCATGGATCTCTTCAATACTGCGATTACCATTAATGAGTTTGCAACGACCGGGTTCCTGCTCAGCAAGAACAAGATAGCCCTGTCGGACGCGTGCTCTAAATTCCCGACTTTCACATTCAAGTCTATCGGCTATCCCTATCCGTTGATCAGAGACATCAAGATCGGTATCAATAATAAAGCTTAAGTCAGGAATAAGCTCATGTGCGCCGATCATGTTTAATTTATTGATCAGATCAAGCGGTAAATTTCGTCCGTAGCCCTGATAAGCTGTAGTAGAATCATAAAAACGATCTGAAACAACAACGCCTCCCTTTTCAAGATGAGGTTTTATTACCTCTAAAACAAGTTGAGAACGGGCAGCGGCATAAAGTAATAATTCTGTACGGGGATCCATTTCCATATGTTCTTTATTCAATAATACTGAACGAACTGCATTTCCAATGGGCGTATGTCCGGGATCAAAACAATGCAGTACTTCATGATCTTTAGAGAGAAATTCTACACATCGTTTAGCTTGCTCGCTTTTTCCTGAACCGTCAATGCCTTCGAAAGTAAT
>JAUVKP010000107.1 GCA_030596185.1 Fidelibacterota bacterium
ATTAAAATTATTGGATAGTGTTGCATACTCTTGTGCTGCACGATATTCCGGTCATTATGTTGTTACGCTTACAGTGGATCATGTCCTATTCAAAGAACCCATTAATGTAGGTGATCTTGTCACATTTTATGCCTCGGTCAATTATGTGGGGCGCACATCCATGGAGATCGGCATCAAGGTAATGGCTGAGGATCTCAAAACTAACCGGATCCGTCATTGTAACAGTTGCTATTTTACAATGGTAGCAATGGATGAGAAGGGAAAGCCGGTCGAAGTGCCTAAGCTTAGTCCTGTGACAGAAGATCAAGTCAGGCGCTTTAATGATGCAGTAAAGAGAAGAGATAAACAAACGCTTAAAAAATAATTGGTGTTGTAAGGGACGGTTCATACTTCGCTACCAACTTCGGCAAGCCTTCGCTGGTCAAGAAAGCTACGAATGGCACGGCGCGACCGTTCTTTTTGTTGCTTAATCGCTTAATTAAACGATCAGTTCCTGATCTGTCAAAATTATGCTAAATCTTTTGCCGGATTAGCTGTTAGAATTATCTCTAAAATTACGGCCCTGACCATTTTATAGTTTATCAATAAATTACAAAACAAACCCCTTAATCATATCAAACATGCTCTCGCTTAATTTCACACAACGGGTAGAATAAAACAATTCTTGATAAATGTAATTTTAATGGTTACTTTCAAATAAGATTTATAAATAACAAGAGCTGAGCAGAACGATGTATACCTACATGGAAAACATCGGTTTCCGGACGGCCGTTTTAAACAGGCAAGACAATATCGTTGAAACACAAAATAGTTTCTTAATATTTCTGAATAAAGGAGAAAGATCATGATATTCAAGCTTAATAAATTTTTTACAAAGCTTGTTTATATTGCCATTCTCTTTTTATGTCTTGTATCATCTGTCAATGCCCAGCAGTTACTCTGGGAGCGTGTCTTTGATACCGGAGACCCAGATTGGGCATATGGCGTTACGACCGATATTGAAGGAAATATTATTATTACCGGTTTAAGTACTCATCAAATGACATATTGTTCCACTGTAAAATATAATCCGGAGGGTGACACTCTGTGGACCCGCCGGAGTGATGTTCATGTTTTTGGTATTGTATGTGATAGTTACGGGAATATTATTATAGGCGGGAAAGATGATTATAACGATACGACGCGGATCTGTATCATTAAGTATGATCCGGAAGGCAATATTCTTTGGACAAAAATATCACACGGGGTAAATATCTACCGTACAGAGCAAACCGGTTGTATAACGGTGGATTCAGAAGACAATATCATAATTACTAATGATGTATATCAAAACTGGGGGGACTACATAACGTTCAAATATGATCCTGAAGGAAACCTGCTGTGGAAGCGGATCTACGATGGTGGCTGGGAGGATCGTTCACAAGCAGTAACGGTGGATGCCTCCGATAATATCATTGTAACAGGTTACTCTGATAGTGATATAAACTGGGATTGGTGTACGATCAAATACTCATCGGAAGGGAATAGGCTTTGGATCAGGAGATATGATGTTTCCATCACCGACTGGGCATTTGGTATTACGACCGATAATGAAGAAAATGTGATTGTTGTCGGAGATTCGCATACGCTTCTTCCGGGGACCGGTGGAGTTTCGGGCATGATCGTAAAATATACACCTGACGGGGACACACTTTGGTCAAAAATATGCACGGACACCCTTCAATATGAAGAACTTTCGGAATTGGTCGATGTTGTAACGGATGATAGTGGCAATATTTATATTGCAGGTGTTTACACTCGCTGGGAACAAGCGGGCCGGGTGTGGAGCGATTATTATGTAGCGAAAGTGGATCCGTCCGGTAATACCATCTGGGTATTTTTGTATAATTATGACGGAGAAGATGAAATACGCGCGATAACATTAGATAAATTTGGAAATATTGTTGTCACAGGATCTACAGATGCTGGAATTGCTGTATTTGAGGAAAATTTTCTTACGATTAAGATAAAAGATATTTCTACCGAGGTAAAGGAAGAACCGCTTGTTTTGGAAGAATTTGCTTTGTATCCTAATTATCCCAATCCTTTTAACTCAATAACAAAGATAAAATATCAATTACCTGTTGAGAGCTTTGTTAGTCTCAGAATCTATGGTCTGACGGGGAAAGAAGTGGGAACCCTTGTGTCAGAGAAAAAATCGGCAGGTATTTACACGGTCAATTGGAATGCTGAAGAATTTTCCAGCGGGATCTATATTGCGCGACTTACAGTGGGTCATTGCTCTTCATCAATGAAGTTTGTGCTTATGAAATAAGAAAGGAAGTAATAAAAATAACAGCAAGGAAAATATCGATGTGCTGTTTTGCTTCTTAAAAGTGCAAGCTATAAACATAAATAGTGTTACATGTCCAATTTTTATAAGAAGGAGAAATAACATGAAATCACTCTTAAAAATTCTTGTGCTTACTCTTATAATGACTGTTTGCGTGTTCAGCCAATGGGTGAGTTTAACGGACAGTGAAGGAACTCCGGTTTCTGCTACACTTGTAGAGGATACTCCTCAAGGTACTGTCATAGAATTTACAACTCCCGGATATTATTTAAATACCCTTATGATCAAAGGCAAGACCTACTCCGTTCTTTCTGCTCCCAAGACAGCATTATTCCTTGAAAAAGGATACCCGGAGCTTCTACGGTTCAACGAAAGCATTGTCATCCCGGATGACGCCAAAATGAATTATGAAATTTTGGAAATCGAATATGATACCACCCGGATCACTCCTATTGCACCTTCCAAAGGAAGCTTATCGCGTTCGATAGATCCTGAAGAAGTTCCATACACATTTGATAAAGTGTATGGTCAAGACATCTACTGGCCCGAACAAGTTATTGAGCTTTCGGAGCCGTTCATTATGCGGGATGTTCGCGGCATTACGGTCCGGTTCAATATGTTCCGGTATAATGCGGTTCGAAGCAGCCTTATTACCTGTCGGCGTATAGTTGTTCGGATCTTCGAAGATGGGATTGATAATGTAAATGTAAAAACAAAAAGAGGAAAAGCTTTCGACCGGGATTTCCTTGACATTTACAGGCATTTCTTTTTGAACTTTTCTGAGTATAAAAGTAATGCACTGAATAAAGCAGCATACGATGATGTGGGTGAAAGTGGAAAGATGCTTATCATTGCCGCGGATGATTATTACAACAGTGTCATTCCGCTAAGGGACTGGCGAACAAGAAGCGGCCATCAGACAACATTGGTAAAATGTTCCGATGTCGGAACGACGGCTATAGCAGTGAAAAACTATATTCAGAATATGTATGACACACAGGGTGTTACCTATATTCTTCTTGTAGGTGAAGGGAATGAAGCCGATATTCCGTCTGAAAGTGTTCCTTATCTTGGGAATTCTTATAACCCTAAGGATCCTATGTACACATTACTCGAAGGGGGACCCACTGAACCATACCCTGATGCATATGTTTCCCGGATTTCGGCGGAGAATATCTCGCAAGTTGAAAATCAGGTAATGCGAATTTTAAAGTATGAAACCATGCCGATATCAGGCTCATGGTTTCAGCAAGCATGTGGCATTGCATCACATGAAGGTAATCCTGCCGATTCAACACAATGTAATTTACTACGGGACAAATTACTCGGATATGGCTATGACTCCGTTGATAAACTGTACGATATTACCTCCCATCAACCGATTACCGCTGCAATAAATGCCGGTAGAGGCGTAGTAAATTATATCGGACATGGAGCAGTTAGCCAATGGGGATTTAATTCTCCCCATGTTTGGCCCTTATTTTCTGTTTCCGATGTGCAAAATCTTTCGAATAATAATAAATTACCGTTTATTTTTTCTGTGGCATGTAATGTGGGTAAATTCACTTCTTCTACTTGTTTTGCCGAATCCTGGCTTCGAAGTGGAACTGAAGAAAATCCAAAAGGTGCAATCGGTTTCTATGGATCATCAATTGGACAACCCTGGGTTGAGCCGATAGTTGCACAGTTAGAAGCAACTGATCTGTTGGTTGCCGATGTAAAAATTACGATTGGAGGGCTTTGTTTTAACGGGTCGTGTAAGATGATCGAGGATTATCCAAGATCTGGACCGAATGTGTTCAATACCTGGCATATCTTCGGTGATGCCGCAACACATGTATGGACAAAGACACCAATGAATTTCACTTCGGTAAGCGTTACTGACAATGGAAACTCAATTACGGTTAATACCGGTATTTCTGGCTCAACTATTACCGTTTCAAGTGCCAATAATGGTTCATCGTACTGGAATTGTTGTTATAGTGCAAGCAGTCATACTTTCAGTACTAACGTACGGCCGTTGTATATCACAATTACAAAACATAACTATCTTCCATACACTGCAATTACAGGAGGTACTATTGCCAGCAATGAATATTGGTTTGGAAATATGAAAGTACTTGATAATGTTAATATTGCTAGCAGTAAGGTATTAACTATTGAAAAAGGTGCGAATATTAAATTTTCTTCTGGAAAACGATTATATATCGATGGTAATTTAGCTGCAAATGGTGTTACGTTTACAAGTACATCAGGAACATGGAATGGAATCAAATACAATAGTTCGAGTACTGGTAGTCTAACTAATTGCACCATTAGTAATGCCAGCACCGGTGTGTATCTTAATGGTGCAAATAGAGCGATTACCAATTGCACGATCACAAACTGTACAAATGGTATTTATTGTAATAATTGTGTAATGCCATATTTGGAATCCAATACGATAAGCGGTGGAACAAAAGGTATTTACAATTACTATTCTGATTCCAAAATTGTAGAAAATACAATT
>JAUVKP010000238.1 GCA_030596185.1 Fidelibacterota bacterium
GACGATGTTTTAATTTCGACGACAACGCCTGAATATAATGCTGATTCAGAAGAGTGGAGCTTCAATTTAGCTAATAGTACGGATGCAGATTCAAGTGGCTATTGGGTGGACTATGCTTGCGAAGATGGGATATTAACTCAATATCCCTATAGATATAAGGCGGGTGATAAAGATAAACCTGACGACTTAATACCGATTGGGGCATATGAAGATATTATTCCGTTTTGGGTTCTTACCGTTGTAGGATATGACCCAACCGTCTATGAAGCACCAGATGCCTTGCATGCAGCGGATAGAGGCGCTGGTTGTGTTGATATATCTATGTTGGGGCCAGATGGCGTAGCCCATACCAGCTTTGCGGGAAGTAGCCAATATTATTTAGGATCAGAGAAATCTTTAGATAGTATAATTAATGTAAAATCATCGGTTCCCTATGAGGTCTTCAGGTCGGTATCTATGGCTCCGGGCTGGTTGCACGATCAATATAAAATTACTGATTTTCTATCTTGGGATTATAAAGATCCCGGAGAATGTGTTATTACAGGAACGTTTTGCCTGGGAACAAACTCGGTTTGGTCTGGCGATGATTCCATGTCGGTTACTTTTTCGGGAGGAGGATTAAACTATGAATGCCTGAGAAGTAATCTTGCGAATATTTCGGATCAGGAAGTAGTTGAGGCAAACATTGGTGGTGCAGATCATAAAGTTAGAGCAACTAATACAAGTCCATTAAGCGTTGTGGGGTCTGATGACGCAAACGATCCTCATTGTGTAAATCCTGGTTCTCTAATGTGGGCAGTTTTTGGCGGGAGTATGTCGATAACTGCTGATTATGACTATTAAGCTATTGCCGGTTCACTTGGGTGCATTGGTGGGCGATACAGAAATTTTATGAGGCTCCGCCGAGAAAACCCACGTGTTTCAACCGTGGGATGAATCGGATATGTATACGATTTTTGACGCAGGCAGAATATCATGATATCTTTATTAACAACGGAGTCAGGAAATTTACTTATCTCTGAAGATGGGCGGCTGCTAGTAATTGAATATACTCTTGCTGAGATTAAGGGAAGGCTTGTAGTCTTAGCGAGAGAAGACAACTTTATTGCTCTGCCATGTATAACTGAGTTTACAGCATTACCAAGAAAAGTTGAATTTACGGTATTACCACGTGACACTAAGTTTCGTTTGAGATAGGGGGGATAATGGGAACGATCGTTCTTGCCGATGTAACTGAGCTTACTACAGTTAAGCTATCTGAATTACCTTCAGCATTAAGTGCTGATACAGGCAATATTCTACCTATTGTTAAGGATGCAACAACACAAAAAATAAAGAAGGGTAACTTTGGCAAAGACCTCCGTGTTGATCTTGCTAATGTTATTCATGTTGCCAAGAACGGAAATGACAGCAATACAGGAACGATTGGAGATCCTTTCCTTACGATACAGGCAGCAATTGATTCTGCTATTGCTAATCTTCCAGCGGCTCCTGCCATAGTCTCGATTATAGTCTACCCTGGAACATATGAAGAGCAAATAACAAATATAGATAGCAGGATTTATATTTCAGGGAGTACATTTGCCCCGCAATGTATTGAAGCATATTGTACGTTGGAACATCCTGCAATATTATATAACACAGGGGTAGATGCAGCACATTATCCCCTTGCGTATACCGGAGCATCCGTTCTTAACCTGTCTAATATGACAATCAAGGTTGACGATGGAAATATTTTCGGTGAATTCAGTAACATTATGTTTGATAAATGCTATTTTAAAGGCGGGCATTTTGTTGAATATCTTGGCAGCGGTGGAAAAGCCTTAGAATTTATAAATTGTGTTTGTTATTGCGACATGTTTGATCTTTCTGGAACAGTCGGAGATAGATTTATTTACTTTCACGCAACATATCTTTTCGGAACAGGAGCGATGAATTTTGGAAGTACCGGTGGCGTTTATAGTAAAAACATAAGGCTTACTCTTACTATAATAAGCAATAATGTTTTAATAGGAGGTAGTTGGTCTTTAGAAGCCTATATATTTAATATGCTATATGATGGAATTCTTCGATTTGATACAACCGGAAATGTTGTTATGGATATTGCTGAACAACGAAACGGTATTCATTTTATTTCTAATCCCTTAGGGATAAAAAGTATGTCAAATATTAACTTCAGCAATCCCCAAATCGCAAGTGATCACCGAGATATATCAGCAGATGTAATAATAACAGATGTAATATATATGGGGAATATACAACAAAACGGAATTTCCGGAAATATTCAAATCACTAACCCAGAAAAGCGTGTTGGGGCAAGCTCTCGCGATAGCTATTTTGATTTACAAAGTGCAATTACGTCGATACCAGCGAGCACTAAAGGAACCATAAAGATCTTTGAGAGTTTATCTGATCTAGCCGAATTGACGCTTACAGCAAATCAAGACATAACAATTGAAGGGAGCAAAACGTATTCTTTGGCATTTACTGCTGATATTGTTAACTTAGGTGCAAACGAATCCTTAGTTTTTTATGGGCTGGCAAACATTACCGGCGGAAATATAGAGGTCAACGGGAACAGTGCTTATGTTGGATTTGAAGAATGCCTGACTATTAGTGCGTATGTAACATTAACCTCTGGAACAGGAACTTATTGCCTGGTTTATTCATCAACAATCAAAGCTCCAACGGGACATCCGGCAATAACTCAAAACAATCTAACCTCTACGATAGTTTCTGGTTATTCACGAATTGATGGTGGTGCTGGCCATCCGGCTATCTTGACCACGGTAGAAGCAGACAGTGGAATCAAAGCAAAGTTCTCGACACTGCTACATGGAGACGGTGCCGGCAATGCGCCGCTAGTCTATACAGGCGCGAATAAAATGGATATCCTGGTTTATGGTTGCGC
>JAUVKP010000209.1 GCA_030596185.1 Fidelibacterota bacterium
ACCCTGCTCCTTCATTCTAACACGCTATAGCTCTATCACTTATAATAAATTTGAAATGTTTAAGTAATTTAAGGAATACATAATATCATGAAACGAAAAATAGCAATTCTCCCCGGTGACGGTATCGGTCCCGAGGTCATGAATGAAGCACTCAAGGTTCTTGATCGCATAGAAAAGAAATACGAAGTTGAATTTAAATACGAGCATGCTCTTGTCGGTGGTGCCGCATGGGACGATCATAAAAATCATTTACCAAAAGAAACACTCGATATATGTCATAGATCAGATGCCATTTTATTTGGCTCGGTCGGCGGACCGGTTGCGGAACAGCATCTGGAAAGATGGTCACGTGTAGAAGTAAATTCTCTCTTGGGATTGCGCAAAGAATTCAAGCTTTATGCCAATTTACGTCCTGCAAAACTATATCCGGCTTTGGCAGCCGCCTCTCCCCTACGTGCCGATACGGCCGAAAAAGGATTTGATATTCTGGTCGTGCGTGAATTGACCGGCGGAATTTATTTTGGCGAACCTAAAGGTCGTGCCGGCGAAGGTGAAGAAGAATATGCATTTGATACCTTAGTTTATGCACGAAATGAGATCAGAAGAATTGCACATATTGCTTTTAAAGCAGCCCAAACAAGAGATAAGCGAGTCATTTCAATTGATAAGGCGAATGTATTGACCACCATGGTCTTCTGGCGCGAAGTCGTAGAAGAAGTGGCAAAAGAATACCCGGATGTTACTTATGAACCCATGTACGTAGACAATGCGGCTCAACAATTGACCATTAGACCCTCACAATTTGATGTCATGCTTTGCGGAAATATGTTTGGTGATATTCTTTCGGATGAAGCTGCGGCTATTACCGGTTCACTGGGAATGCTACCCTCTGCCTCTCTTGCAGACGGCTCATTTGGTATGTACGAGCCCGGTGGCGGTTCTGCACCCGATATTGCAGGACAAGGCATAGCAAATCCCATCGCTCAGATCATGAGCGCCGCCATGATGTTGAAATACAGCTTTGATATGACAGAAGCATACGATGATATCGCCAATGCTGTTGAATCAGTCCTAAATGACGGTTATCGCACCGGAGATATAAAAGAACCCGGATGTAAACTAGTAGGCACAAAAGAAATGGGGAATTTGATTGTCGGGAAAATGTAATCCCAATTAAACAAAATCTTGTAAAATGTACGGGAGGCTCTTATGCCTCCTTTTTACCCCATTCAAATTTTTGATTAAGGAATGTAGGGGCGGGTCTAGACCCGCCCTTGCTTCCGGGCGACTCGAGAGTCGCCCCTACATTTTAACCATATTTTTATTGCAATTACCATTCACTGAATTTTTTCTTGCATTTATCTTCAAAAGTATGGAACTTTTATTGTATTAAATAAATTAGTATTGTATCCATGTAATGAGGAGATCAAATGAAACGCTTATTTTTTGTTATGATCTTGGTTCTATTATTTATGACAGCTTGCCAGAATGAGGATCGTGTATGGGTCTATATTGACCCCATCCAATGCGAACTGACCGATTGGGAGCAAGCTTGGTATGAAGACCATGATTCTACTTTAACTTTGTGGCATCTAAAAACCGATTTGGGAAAATTTTCTTATATTATCCAATATTATGCTGAGGAAAAAAATGCAACGATATTTGAAATGAAACATACTTACCCTCGTGAAGCGGTTATAGCTCTCTGTGGCGTTCCACATTGCGATCGTTACCACTGTTACATTCTTGAGGACGATCTGCTGCAGATGCAGTTGTTAGGGTTTACTCTTGAAGAATAATAATCCAGCATCTCTTTGAGAAAAAGAAAGAATGAAAAAACTAAATATCCTAATAATACTTATATTGATCGTATTTATTTGCATTCCGGCTCAATTAAATGCCAAAGAGATCACCTATCAGTATTCTCACAATAAATTCATAACAATGGATCAAAAAACTCTTCAGAATAAATTGCTAGGAACAAATATTGAAACCACTTTATCTGTTGCTTTATTTGCAGGTGGAATTACAGCCACCGGATTAGGGGCATACTCTGGATTAGCGGGTACATTAATAGTATTTAGTGGATCTCCAATTGGGGTTTTAATAGGAGGTCTTGCGATAGCAGGGGGAGTGATCATTTCATGTGCGGGTGTTACTGCAGGAGTAATAGCTTATAGGTCCATAGAAAATCTTTCCGATAGAAAGGATAAGATCAAGATCGCATTAAAGCAATTTGAACCCCTTTCTTATTACGATAAACCGGGCATCGGAATTGGAATCAGTATACCTTTGAACTCAAATTAGGTTAATCATGAAGAAGAGCATTTGTTTTATCATAATTCTTATTTTGGGGACAAGCATGTTTGCACAAAACTACCTCGTAGATGAGCAAACAAATGCTTTTCAAGTTGCACTAGGTTATAAGAATTTTAATTACATAACGAAATCAGCCTACCAAAATTTAAATGTTAATTACTTATACAAAGGAAAATTCAGCGCAGGTATTGATCTATCTTGTGTTAATCTTAGTGAACATGTTATAAGCGTAGTTGGTGATTTCCCGAAATTATTTGTTTATCGTATTAATGGGAATTTTGCCTATTCGATCATTGACCAGGATAGAGGTAAAATACCTCTGAATATGTCCTTAAATGCGTCTATAGGGACGGTATATCAGTATTTTTCCGATAACTTTGTTGGTGTCCCCGACAAAAAATATTACAATAATCTTGGCATAGGCCTAACTCTATCACGAAAAACATGTTTTCACAAAGTAAGCGAGGACCTTTCTGGCGGCATATCTTTAGAAATTATGGCAAAGCGCTACCAAAATGTGCCCGACGAATTCTACTTTTATTTTATAGGATTTGAAAACACACTTTATGGCAAATTACAACTTGATCTAAAATACAAACATATCGTTTTGAGCGTATATACCGAGCATTATAAGCCCTTGGAATTCATTTTCCAACAATTCCCTCTTAAAGCCACTACCTACGGAATTAATGTATCGTATTTATTTCCAATGAACTCAAATTAGGATTAAAGATGAAAAATATCGTCATTAAATTCATTTTATTATTAGCTGTATTTAGCGGTCTATTTGCCCATAATAATCTCATAAATACCGGCCAAAGCGGGTATTTTATCGAAGTCGGTTACGATAATTCAAGATACTCCCGTTTTTTGAACGAATTTTCAACCGGATATATATTTAAGAACGGACTTAGCGTAAAAACAAGCTTCGCCTAT
>JAUVKP010000154.1 GCA_030596185.1 Fidelibacterota bacterium
TCGCGATGATCGGCGCGCGCAACTTTTCCATTATATCGTTGACTTAGAAGCTGTAACCCGTAGCAAATTCCCAGCATGGGAATACCAAGATCAAAAATACGCTCATCGGGATGAGGTGCTTTTTCATCATACACACTGGATGGTCCGCCGGATAAAATAAGTCCCTGCGGCTCAAATTCTTTTATCTTCTCAAAGTCCACATTAAATGGATGAATTTCACAATACACATTAGCTTCACGGATTCGCCGGGCGATCAATTGCGTATATTGAGAGCCAAAATCAAGAATGAGAATTTTATTTGAGTTCATTTATGTTACTTCCCTAGTGATTTTATAATTATGTTCGTTGTCTAATTTACCACGGGCAACTCTAGAGTCGCCCGTACATTCGCAAGAATAAGACAATCTCGTTCATCCTGCCTGCCCTTCCGAAGCTCGCAGAGCGTAGGAGGGTTATCATGTCAAAACGGTCATTCCGGTCTGTTATCGCGACGAGAAAACTCACATCCGCAATAATTTTGACGGTAAAGATCCAGTTCGCGACTGAGCTCATTACTTCGTTTGAAGCCATCTTTTTTCTTAAAATCCCAGGGTTCATAACCCGGATACTGTTTGCCAATTTCAAATATTGTCTTACTGACCTTATGCGGGGATACGGTGAGTGTTGATGTAAACGCTTCAAATCCATGAGTGCCTGCATATTGCGCCGTTCTGGCAAAGCTATATGCAAAACAGCGATGACAGCGAAGACCGCGTTCAGGTTCATTTTCTAAACCGTCAACGGCTTTCAGCCAGGCACCATGGTCATAGGTATCTTCAACAAGTTCAACATTCCAGCTTTTTGCCAGTTTTCGTGCAGCTTCCAGACGCTTATCATACTCTTCTTTAGGTGCAATATTATGATTTGAGAAAAAAAGTACCGGCTCGATCTCTTCGGAGCGTAGTCTTTCAACGCAGGCAGAAGCGCAAATGGCGCAGCAGGTATGTAGTAATATCTTTCGTTTCATTTCAAGGACTCTGGAGTTCGGTTATTGTTTATGTTCATTTCAAAATCATCTGTTGGTTGAAACGTTGAAATGTTGAAGTGTTGAAAAATCTGCAATATTCAATTTTCAATAACTCAACCTTTCTTTGCCTTTAGCTATCAGCTGTCAGCGAACAGCTATAATATCTGATCTAATAAATGTCACATTCATTTCATCAGATGGTTTCAGATAGAATCTATTTGTTAATGCATTAAAGCTCAATTTGCCTGTATTAATGTTATCTCCGTTAAAAACGACAATCTTGTATATGTTATAGTCTTCATTAAGATCCAAACCAATCAAAGTGGTTGTTTTTGCAAAATCCTGATGAACAATCGGTCCGGGAAAACCAATATCAGTCAATTCAATCAATATTTCATTTTTATCATATTCGATATCATAAATAATTCTCAAACTTGATGACCCTACAATACTGTCAGTTTCAAACCAAAGCATGACGGAATCTCTTACAAGAGGCTGCCAGTCATAATGAGCAAAAGATACTGACACATCCCAAGCAAAATCATTGCCATCAAAATCGTATTCTTCATCAACATCAAGGCAGGAAAAAACCATAAACGAAACAAGAATTAACATACTAATTCTGACTATTTTTTCCATTACTCTTCCTTTTTCAACTCTTCTACTTTTCGACTTCTCAACAGCGGGGTTAAAACCCCATTATTATTAATTTCATTTACTATTTTAAATACAATGTATCTTTCAATATGGTTACGTTCGTCGTATTCACCGCTTCTAAAATACACATTTCATCATCAAATACAAGTTCAGCAGTGTTTTCAATTCCTTGATTTTCAAACCTTATGTTATACGTTCCTGTACGGTCTGCTAATTGTAGACCAATAAAGGCAGATGCGGGTCCGAAGGCCGGTAAAACAATTTCCGGTATATATATTCCCGTAAATTCAATACTTATCTCTCGGCTATTAATAGATGAATCGTATGTAATTCCGTAATTACAATTTGCGAAAAACGTATTGGTCCTTATAAAAATTATAACATTTTCTTCCGATGAAACAGAATCCTGACTTAAAAATACCGTGACATCATAAGGGAAGTCACTGTCTTCTTCCTGGAAACAGGAAAAAACAAAAAATGAAATCAGGATCAAGATCATGATCATTTTAACTTTTTTCATTTTTATTTCCTTTCTTGACTTTTATCTATCAACTTTATTATACCCGGCGAGGCAGATTGTTTTTATTTCTTTGATTCTCCCAGAGCAGACGCGACACATCGCATCTCTACCCCGGACTCAGGCGAACACATGGGTTCGCCACTTTTGCCTTTTGCTTTCAATTGCAGACGCGACACATCGCGTCTCTACTCCGGACTCTGGCGAACACGTGGGTTCGCCACTACTTACTTCTTACTTTTCTTCTACCCAATAATTCGGTGCTTCTTTGGTGATCAGCACATCATGAACATGGCTTTCCTTCAGTCCTGCATTGGTGATCTGAACAAATTGAGCCTTATCTCCCAATTCCTTGATCGACGGTGCTCCGGCATAACCCATACCGCTTTGTAAACCACCCACTAACTGGAAGACCACATCAGCCAATTCACCTTTATAATGGACCCGGCCCTCAATTCCTTCCGGGACAAATTTGCCTGAAGCGGTTTTTTCTTCCTGAAAATATCGATCCGAAGACCCTTCTTTCATGGCGGCGAGCGAACCCATACCGCGATAGACTTTATATCGTCGTCCTTGATATAATTCAACTTCACCCGGAGATTCTTTTGTACCTCCGAACAGCGAGCCAATCATAACGACCGATGCACCTGCCGCCAGAGCTTTGACCGCATCACCGGAGTATTTGATACCACCATCAGCAATCACAGGAATACCCACTTCTTTCCCGGCACGAGCACATTCCATCACAGCAGTTAACTGCGGAACACCTACCCCGGCAACCACACGGGTCGTACAGATAGATCCGGGGCCAATACCGACTTTTACACAATCGGCACCTGCTGCCGCCAGATCTTTGGTTGCAGCATATGTTGCTACATTCCCGGCTACTATAGGCAAATTCGGAAATGTTTTTCTAATTTTCTCAACCGCTTTAAGCACTTTTTCGGAGTGCCCGTGAGCTGTATCAATTGTAATAATGTCCACTTTAGCTTCAACTAAAGCGGCGACACGCTCAAGATAATCACCTGAAACGCCTACTGCTGCGCCGACTCTTAATCGTCCGACTTCATCCTTAACAGCTTTGGGATATTTCATTTTTTTACGAATATCTTTAATTGTGATCAATCCAACTAAATGGCCCTTTTCATCTACAACGGGAAGTTTTTCAATACGGTGTTTTTGAAGCGGCTTAATAGCTTCTTCAAGCGTTGTTCCCATGGGTGTCGTGATAAGATTTTCAGAGGTCATGTACTCGGAAACTTTTGCTTTATAATCTTTTTCTGTAATAAAGCGAAGATCACGATTAGTTATAATTCCCACTAACATACCCTTTTGCACAACGGGTACACCTGAAATATGAAAACGTGCCATCAAAGCAAGAGCTTCGCCGATAGGTTTATCCGGATCAATGGTAATAGGATTAATGATCATACCGCTTTCGGAGCGCTTGACCTTGTCCACTTCAGCTGCCTGACGTTCGATACTCATATTCTTGTGTATAAATCCCAAACCACCTTCCTGAGCAATAGCGATCGCCAATTGGGCTTCCGTTACGGTATCCATTGCAGCAGAAACAAAGGGGATATTCAGTTTAATATCCTTTGTAATGTAAGTTTCCGTTGATACGTCACTAGGTAAAACCTTACTATGTGCCGGAACAACGAGGACATCATCAAAAGTCAGGGCCTTCATCGTAATTTTCTCACTCTTCATGATCTATTCTCCTTTAAAACAATTAGTGGGTTAGACCCG
>JAUVKP010000237.1 GCA_030596185.1 Fidelibacterota bacterium
CTTATCGTTGTAGTTACCGCGTTCAAAATCCTCGCAAATACAATCGATGCCGGATTAACGGCGTATTTTAGGGCAACGGGGTGTACTGATGTAGTCATAGCAGACGTGCTACCACTTTTATCGAAAATTACGGTGTATGAACAGGAGTACGTTATTGGAGAGATGAAGATATGGGATACTGGTAGTGAATCGGCAGCGCCAAATAACTGTGCTATGGTCCGGGTGATGGTATACAACGATGGTTGGATAGTTGCGTGGTTCGACGAAGAAGTAAAAAATCAAGGGACAACCGGTGGATGTGCTTTTGTTAGCGATCAAACTTTAAGTGGATTTGGGACATTTTGTGAGTATCCGGATAAATGGAATAGTTGTCTCTTAAAGGTTGAAAGTGCATCTCCAGCAGATCCTGAATGTCCGGATGGGACATTTTTCACGATCCGGGACACGGATTCGATAACAGGACAGATCGGGGTACATAAAGATTACTCGAATAATTTATATCATTTTAATACTGGACATGATTATACATGTAGTGTATGGATGTCAAATGGTGAACTTTTTTGGAATGGGAGAGATTCAGGTTCTTCTGGTATCCCTGTAAATATGGTAAATCGCTTGTATCGCGCAATCTATGAAATGTGGGATATATTACGACTCAGTTCTAATGTTCCTAATAATGCTTATGCTTCTTGTAGCCATGCGTGGTATTATGATGCTCCAAGTTATTCTGATAAAACTACAGAGTTCAATAACTCGGACGTCAACGATTTTTATTTTTTTCCTTCATCGGAGCAAGTGGATGATGGTTTTTATTATGGGTTATCATCAAGAAAATTTGACGGATTAAAATTAAATATATATAGAGCCGCTACTGGTAGTGCAACCGCTTGGGAATATTGGAATGGAACAGCATGGGTAGTAATTCCTGGGGTCACAGATAATACCTCAATGCTTACCGTTGTCGGGACAAATACAGTAGAATTTACCGCACCTTCAGATTGGGAAGAAACTTCGGTAAATGGAGTTGAGATGTATTGGGTTAGATCTCGGGTTTCTGTTAGGTCGTATTCTTTATTTGCTATTGGAGCTCAGGGTTGGCTTTATAGTGTTGCTCCTTTAGATTATGAATGTAATGAACTCGGTCTATATTCATTCGAAGATACTGCCGCAAATTATTGTATGATTTGCGGAAAATCTGAACATGAAGCTTCTTGGAATGGGGATTATGGTTTGTATTTCTATAATACTATTTTACCAGGAAAAACGATATATTGCCATGCTATAAGCTATGGGTATAAACACGTTACTGGATCATACGAAAGATTTGATTATTCCATGTTTGTTATGAATGATAACATTCTATTCAATAATGATGCCATGAGTTCTACTTCAGATTGGTCAACAAAAGGGTTCAGAAATCTTAACATTGAAGATATTGATGCAATTGTTGGAATTCAAAATATTTTTAAATTTAGCGCCCATGGTTATACAAGTGGAGTACCATATCCTGATATTTGGTTTACGTATGCTTCAGTTTTAATTGTGAGTTGATTATATGGCGATTCCTACATTATCAACTACGGACAAATCATTTATCTGTTCATATATAATTGGTTCGGATGTAGATCATCGCAAGGCTCTTGGTATTATCAATGAGATTACGACTTTCACATCTGAGTATATTGATGGGTTTTGTTGGATTCCTGTATGCTCACCGATTGAAACTAATGACCATAGTTGGTATAGTGATGTTCCTGATAAAGATGAAGTATACGTTAAGGTAGGTGTGCGAGTTTCTGCTGATGGTTATCTTCATGCTTGGTTATTGGATACTCAAGAGGTGTCAGAACTTGTTTTATGGAATAACCGATATGATACAACTAACCAACCAATAGATGATTCTACTGTGTTGCATTGGTGCATAGAAAAAATGTATCAAGGTATTTTTGGTAACACGACGAGTTTTGTTGCTGCGAATATCAAATTTCAGAATTATGTGTCTGGGTCAGTAAGATTATATTTGTTTGGTAATTATAGTAATAATATGACTCATCGTGCGGAATATAGTGGTGCAGGAACGGTTATTAAGTCTGGAATTTCTTGGTATCCAAATAATTCAACAACTATTTTGTCAGATTTCTTGTATACAAGTGATGTTGCATGGTCATGTTGGATCCGCCGGTCTTGGGATATTGATGCAGATGGTTGGGTCGGATTCAGTTATATCAATTGTGATAAAGCATTACTCAATGATGGTGTATTATTTACTGATTATACAACAGAGTTTGAAAATAATGAGTTAGATGATTGTCCTTTGATTCCCGCGGCTGAAGCAGTAAATGATGCATTCTATTATGGATCAACTGATACATTTGATATTATAAGTTTGAATATTGAAACAGTTGGTGTAGGTGGCACTATAATTTGGGAATATTGGAATGGATCATCGTGGGGTGCTTTATCAGTTACCGATGAAACTGCTGGTTTTACTAATTCTGGTGTAAATACTGTTTCATATACGATACCGACAAATTGGGTGCTAACAACAGTAAATGGTAGTAGTCTTTATTGGGTTCGCTCAAGAGTAACGGCTGCTAACTTTACTGCTCAACCGATTGCAGCAAATGGTACGATTCATTCATCTTCAGTTATATGGAGTAAAGCGAGAGAGCCCATATTTGTTAAGGTGACAAATGATTCAATAACAGAGGGAATTTCTTCGCATTGTGAACCTGGTGCTGGAGCTTCAAAATCAGTAACTTATTGTTATGATTATCTTAAGCGTGGTACGTGTATAGGGAATAATAGCGGTCGATATTATCCGATGTATTTCACATTGACGACACCACCTGGATGCGGTGCTTTTGTTTGTGATCAAATTTCTGTCACTTGCGTTGAATATACGATTGATG
>JAUVKP010000196.1 GCA_030596185.1 Fidelibacterota bacterium
GGGACATGGTGTTACCGTTACTCTCATGCAGATGATGGCGGCTTACTCAGCTATTGCCAATGGCGGCACCTTATTAAAACCTTATATCGTATCACAAACTTACAATGAGAAAAACAAAATCATCAATGAGTACGGTGTATCCCCTGTCCGTCGTGCAATTAGCGAGGAGACATCAACAACACTACGACAGATCATGGAAGAAGTTGTCAACAGGGGCACCGCACCAAAAGCTAAAATTGAAGGCTATCATGTTGCAGGCAAAACAGGCACTGCACAAAAAGTCATAGACGGAAAATATTCAAATTCAAAATACTACGCATCATTTATGGGGTTTTTCCCCTCAGATGATCCGGTTCTGCTGTGCGGGATTGTCATTAATGAACCGGCCTTTGGGCTTCATCATGGTGGAACAGCAGCAGCACCTGCCGTTAAGAATACCTTTAGCCGTATCATCAATACTCTTGATTTTAATCAGAATTACCCGACACTTTCCAAGAATCTCGTAGAGAACAATGGCAAACCAAATAAAAATAATAAAACAGCAAATCCAAAATTATCCATGTTACACAGCAATAAGGGATCAAAAACTAAAACGATTGATAACTCAAAAGTAAAAGAGACTGTGGCTCATGTTGATTCAGAGCCCGTGGGCGATTATGATATTATTATGCCGAATCTTATCGGTAGGCATATTTTGAATGCAGAACAAAGACTACATTCATACGGACTCAATGTTGAACGAAACGCTGATCGTGGAAGGGTTAGTTACCAATCCCCCGCTCCAGGCACCTTCCTGCTAGAGGGCGCTACCTGCAGATTGGAGGTTAGTCAATGAAAAAACTTTCTGCTATTATCAATGCTCTGGAACTCCCTTACCACATCAATGGTTCAGATGTCTCTATTACCGGCATCACCCATGATTCACGTAAAGTGGAAAATGGTTCACTATTCGTTGCGATAAAAGGATTTAGCGTTGACGGTCATGATCATATAGAAAACGCTATTAAGCGAGGTGCCGTAGCGCTGGTAGTGGACCATGATGTTCCTTTTGAACTCACACAGATCGTCATTCACGATACCCGAAGCGCTCTTTCGGAATTGAGTTATGAATACTATGGCTGTGCTTACAATAATTTCGAAATTACAGGTATTACCGGCACAAACGGTAAAACCACCATGACACATCTTCTCTACCAACTTGCTGAAAAAGCCGGAATGAGCCCGGCGTTGATCGGTACTTTGGGGATACGAACTAAAGATGGACTTCTAGAAGGCGAGCGTACGACTCCAGAGAGTTCAGAACTGGCAAAGAATTTTTATAAACTCGATAAACAGGGTATTTCAACCCTATTCATGGATGTCTCATCTCATGCCATCGCTCTTAAACGTGTACAAGGTTTACGATTTGACGCTGCGATATTTACAAATCTTACACAAGACCATTTGGATTTTCATCCCACAATGGAAGATTATTTTGAAACTAAAGCAAAATTATTTGAGAATATGAAACCCGGGGCACGTGGCATCATCAATATCGATGATCATTACGGACAAAGACTATATAAAGAACTTGAGATAGGTAAAATATCATATTCTGTTGAAAATGATATAGCCGATTACTATTTCAAAGAATTAAACGTCAACGTCAATGGCATAAAGGGAATTCTTGTTACACCAGAAAGTGAATTGAATATTACAGCATCACTTCTTGGAAGATTCAATGCCGAGAACATAGCCGGAAGTATTGCGGCCTGGCAGCAGCTCTACCCTAAAGTGGAAATTGACTTTGATCATCTTCATTTCAATCCGGTTCCCGGTCGCATGGAAATGATAGCTACAGGTAAAGCTACAGCTGTGATCGATTATGCCCATACACCGGATGCGATGGAAAAAGCATTAAAAGCCGCATCTGAACTGAAAAATAGAAGAGAAATTATCACAGTTTTTGGTTGTGGCGGTGATCGTGATAAAGCAAAACGACCCATCATGGGTAAAATTGCAGAAAAATATTCGGATAAGATCATTTTAACCAATGACAATCCACGAAATGAAGAACCTCGGACGATCAGCGAAGAAATACTTAAGGGAATTGAAAATAAAAATATTGCTAAAATAGATCAAAACCGTAAAAAAGCGATCTCTGAAGCTTGGAAAGCCTCATCACCCGGCGATATTCTCATGATACTAGGAAAAGGTGCAGAAACATATATGGAGATCAAGGGACACAAATTGCCCTTTAACGATAAAGAAATTATACTAAAGCTGGAGCAAAAAAATTAGAACCCTCTACTACCCCGGTACGGAGAGCCCTCTCCGCACCGGGGTTCCTAAAAAACTATGAAGACGACACTTCTACATCGCGGGCCATTTACATTGCGCAATGTCAACGCTGCGGAATTTAAAGGGATCAGTATAGATTCCCGGAATATCCCCGAAGCTTATATTTTTTGCGCTTTAAAGGGTGAACACACCGATGGTCATCGTTTTGTCTCTAAAGCACTTAAAAATGGTGCTGTCGCTGCATTGGTTAATAAAAAATACGTAAAATATGCGGCTGAAAATGAAGCATTGATCATTGTAGAAGATACCTATCAAGGCCTTGTTGATATGGCTAGTCTCTACGTTAAAGAATTATCCATGCCCATTCTTGCCATTACGGGTTCAGTCGGTAAGACCTCCACCCGGCGACTGATCTCTCATATTTTGCGTACAAAAATGACTGTTGCTGAAACACCCAAGAATTTCAATAATCACATCGGATTGCCTATTTCCATTCTGCAGATGATCGGAAATGAAGATATCGCGGTTCTTGAGATGGGAACATCGGCAATTGGTGAGATACGCGACCTTTGTAAGATCGCAGCACCTGATTTTGGAATGATCATATCCATTGCTCATGCTCATATCGGTGGATTCGGGTCAATAAATAATGTCCAAAAAGCAAAATATGAACTTCTCGATGCTGTAAAACCTGAGGGAATGCTATTTATTAATAATGATGATCCAAGAATTTCAAATTATCCTCAAGATGGACGAAAACGCATCACTTACGGACTTGAAAACCCGGCCGATATTCGAATGGACATTCATGATATTGATAAAAATGCTTGTTATAGACTTTCTATAGATGATATGAAAATACAGTTAAAAAGTAGTGGTAAGGGGGCTGCATTGAACGCCGTAGCAGCCTATGCCTTTACCCTGACTATGGGAATGGACTCAAAGGAGATCATCACAGCGATTGAAAGTTACGAGCCATCCACCGGACGAGGAAAAATGGAAGTCTGGAATGGTATTACGCTGATAGATGATACCTATAATGCAAATCCTTTCTCAGTGAAAAA
>JAUVKP010000142.1 GCA_030596185.1 Fidelibacterota bacterium
GATCAGTGATTCCTTTCCTACCTTGCCCCTACCTGAACATACGGATCATCACATGGAATTCCATGTGAGAAAACATGACATTGATATCAATAAACATGTCACCAACCGGGTTACCGCCGAATGGGCGCTGGAAACGCTTCCCTTTGAGATCACCAAGACGCATGAACTCGCCGAATTGGAGATCACCTTTAGGGGACAAGCCTTTTATGGAGATTCAGTCGATTCAATCTGTGAAATTATTCCAAACGAGGAACAATTTAGCGGCATTCACCATATTATCAACAGAAACAATGGCCAAAGTATCGCTCGTGTTCGTTCCCAATGGAAAAAAGGAACGGCTGGAATTTTCTAAGTCCCCGTCTCCCAATTTACTTTGACTATTCATCACATTTGAGTATATTATACAACTATCTGGAGGACTAAAAATGAAAACAACTAATAAGCTCTTGATCGCCGGCATAGTACTAGCTGGTTTGGGTGTTGTGAGCAAATATCTCTTAGACAGATTTTTGCTTAACAATCCGGAACTCGATTTTGATGATGAACTTGAATTGCGCGATGTAGAAGAGACCGAGGAAAACTAAGCATGCGCTTTTACATTTCTGCGGACATTGAGGGCATAACAGGCATTAATAGTTGGTCTGAAACCAATAAAGGCAATGTCGATTATTCTGAATTTAGAATACAAATGACGCGCGAAGTCGTGGCAGCCTGCGAAGGCGCATTGGCGGCAGGTGCTACAGAGATCGTAGTAAAAGATGCACATGATTCAGGTAGAAATCTAAAAGCTGAAGATCTTCCAAAAGAAGCAAAACTGATCCGTTCATGGAGCCATCACCCCTATTCCATGGTTTGGAGTATTGATGAAGGTTTTGATGCTGTTGCTTTTATCGGCTATCACTCCCCTTCAGGCTCTAATGACAATCCCCTTGCGCATACTATGTCACCTAAAGTAGTATCCGAAATGTTCTTGAACGGCGAATTATGTTCGGAATTCATGTTGCATGCTCTTGTTGCCCGCACTCATGGCGTTGTTCCCGTATTTTTATCCGGTGATGCCGGTATGTGTGAACGGGCTATGAATTTTGATCCTCAAATAGAAACTGTTGCAAGCAATAAGGGAACCGGGAACGCAACTCTTTGTATTCATCCTAAACTTGCCGTTGAAAAGATTAAAGCAGGAGTTGAGAAAGCACTAAAAAAAGACATGAAATTATTTTCCATGTCTGTCCCTGAACATTTTGTTCTTGATATTCGATACACAAAACACATAAACGCCTTCAGAGCTTCCCACTATCCGGGAGCTAAAGCAATATCTGCACATATTACCCGTTTTGAAGCGGATGACATGCTGGATATCATGCGTTTTATCATGTTTTGCGTTTAAAATAATATAAATTTAAAAACACCAATCATTTAACTAAATATTTTTATAGAACGACCATTCACTTTTAAATGTGATATTAACAACTTCTCTAAAAGGATAAGGAGCAAGGAAAATGGCCAGTTTAGAAATTCTTAACCATTTTTGGTTAACTTTATTGTTACTTCTGCCGGTGATCTTGATCTCTCGAGCCGTAGTAGCCGGAAGTAAGTATTCTCCAATTCTCATTATTGTGATCTTTGGCCTCACCCTGGGTCTGATCATCGAGATCACTGGGATCGGTACTCCCGGTCTAAAAGAATTCCCAATTGTCGGCTTATCGTCTGCTGTAACGATCACGGCACTTGTAGCAACTTTTTTTGTTGGCGGGCAGAAGCTGAGAAATACTTTCTTTAAACCCAAATTACCGGGTAAAGATGATGTGGTTTTGAATGAAAATGAAGTGATGCTTGGTACCAAAGGCACTCAGTTCATATTTATCGTAAGAGCCTATTTCATCCTACTTGGAATTGAAGGTTTAAAAAGGATCATTCTTGGTCAAACTTCAGGTGAGTTGGGTACATTCTACCCCTTAATTGCGTTTTTCGGGATCGCCGGCGCTATCATCTTGATCGATAGAAAAGCCATAATTGATAACAAAAGAAAATATCTTGGAAGAGGTCTCGTAGAAATTATTGGAATTCTTAGTATATTGATAGCATCATATTTCATTTCTATTTGGATCAAAGACCTTATCGCCTTACCACAGATATTCTTTGCCATGTTGATAGCTAGTGGATTGGGAATGATATTCTCGAACTGGAAACCCGGCCCCACCATTCGATCCTTATTGTTCGGTGGTATTCCTATGGTGCTTGCAGCCGTATTTATTATTGGAGGTTCCCGTTTGATCTCTGCGTTCGCATTAGATGGCATGTTACAGGTTATGGCGTTCGGGTTTTTTGGTCAATTATTTTGGATGTTCGTTGGTATTGCACTCTTGGTGTTTTTGGGCAAAGCCAATAAAGTGGATATCTTGGCCCCCGGTATGGCGGGCTCTTTATCGCACTCAGGATTGACCGGTGCTTGTACAGCCGGAGATCTTGGACTTGCTGCTAAAGAACGCGGACCTGTCATGATCAATATTCCATTTTTTGGACATTTATTTGTTTTTACCATACTTGCTATGAGCGCAACAAGGGGTAAATTGCTTCTAATTCCTTCCTTGTTGGTGGTTCTTATAGGTGCGGTATTAACATATTTTGCACTGACCACTCTAAGCAAAGCCAAGAACGAAGAAAGCAAAGAGATCAAAGGATTGATCCTATTTTCACTCGGTTGGCAATTAGTGGCAGTCTTTGGCGGTTTTATCATGTTGCATTTTGCAGGCATGAAACTGGAATATGCTGCCATGGCCAATAGCTCAGCCATTTCTCACTTTGGACTTTTTGCTTCGATCCAGGGCGGCATGTTTGGAGCCGAATCGGCAGGATTGATCTCCTTTATTTTTGCCATGCCTTTCCTGATCCATCCGCTTGTGTTTGGCATGTTCGGAAGAGCCATGAGCACCGGTGGAGAAATGTCAAGAAAAATGGTTGCAACATTGGCTATTTTGGGTGTGGTCGGTGTTTTGTTTACACTAATTTTTCTGTAAAAATTGACAGTCATCCTAAACTTACCTGCCGGGCGCCGTGCCGGGCATAGCTCTTAAGGAGCGAAGACTGGTAGCTCGAAGGGCGAAAACCGGATTCAGGATCTAAACTTATGATCATTAAAAACCCCGTTCATTTGAATGGGGTTTTTATTTCTGGGATGGATTTTTGGGGTTGTTACGGATGTACAATAGGGTATTTTGAAAATATTGTTCGTCAAATATCACCTGGTCATAAAATGAACTTTGCCATTTGAAATATTTCTGACCATTAAGTTTATGGATTTCCCTTGTACAAATTGATTTATAGGATCGTACAATTACGGAAATTGATCCGACTTTATGATGATATTTGATGGTCGAAGATGCAATATTTTCATTTAAAGGAGGGACGGAGCAATGCTCCGTCTCTATATTAGAAGTCATTCCTCTATCAAAGTTTTCTATATATAGCTTTTTACTCCTTGAGACGCAGCAATGCTGCGTCTTTCCATTTGAGAATTTTTTGATATTTTGTAAAGGTTTCTTCACATCAGGTTTTTTAAAAATCTCCAATAAAAGATGTACATGATTGGGCATTACAATATATTCATGAAGTTTTACGTGAGAAAAATGCTTTGGTATCTCGATAGCATATTCATCAGCGATTTTACCAAGAGCATTCAAGATCATAGTTCCATTAAGTATTTCACCAAAAATGTTCCCTTTCTTCTTTGTGTTTATTGTGATGGAGTAATATGCCTTTTTTGTATAATCCCAGTTCGGCATTCGTCTTGATCCTGTAGAGAATTTATTCCTGTAGAGTTTTCGTCCCATGATGTAATAAACGATTACACTGAATAAAATTCAATATTGAAATTTGAAGTGTGATCTTGATCACGGATTTCTAATAAAATAGCGCCTTGGCAGAGCAGAACAATGATCCGTCTCTGCCAATATCATTTATAATTTGTCATTGTAATTCAAGCAATACACCCCTAATTTTACCCAATTGAAATATTTGTTCGTGAAAAACAACAACCCCACATTTTCATGCAGGGTTGTGTTGGTACCGAGGGCGCCCCGAACGATCGGGAGAACCCGCCCCTCTTCGTTCTGATCAAGATCAGAACTTGGCAGGGCAAGCATGTCCATCGGCTGACGGACGGTGGATTTTGAGTCCTTTTGACTTTCCTGATAATCAAACTTTTATAAATATTGTCATAATCTGGTCATTGTTATTG
>JAUVKP010000010.1 GCA_030596185.1 Fidelibacterota bacterium
GGTATGAGATAAGTCGTCATCGTTTGTTGTTCATGTGTTATTTTATACAACATGCGCAAATGTTATAAAAATGTGCACTCAATTACAATACATTTCGTTGCTTTGTGTTTTAAGTCAATCGTATTAAATACTTCCTGAAAAAGGAAATACTTTGTATCTTCTAGCCAAATATACTAATGAGGTAAGCATGTCACAAAAACTTCCACTGTTCATCTTAACACTAATACTGATCCTGTTCGCAGGGTGTAAAGCGCCCCTTCCGGAATTAAGTCCCGCCGACCAAGCTGCTGCAGATACTCTCGACATACCCACCGAAGTTCTGCAAGCTTTGATCGCAAAACCCTTGTATGAATTCAATGAAGAAGATATCGATACTTATCTTCCCTATTTGCAATATACTATTCCGGATCTACGCGAACGCATGAAACATCTTGCTCGCAAGAACCTGGGACAACCTTACGAGATATATCTTCTTGGTGAATATCCTGTCGAGATATATGACCGTCAACCACTTTACATTTTGGATAAAAGCGATTGCGTTGTCTTCACCGAGCATATTCTTGCCATGGCGATGGGATATGACTGGCAAAGCTTTTTTAGTATTTTGCAACGTATCCGCTATAAAGACGGCGTTGTCAGCTATATAAACCGTAACCATTACGGAGAATATGATTGGTTTAAAAATAATAGCTGGTTGGCTGACGATATTACCAATGAATTGGGCGGGAAATATATTGAACTTGATACAAGCCATGTAAAAAAGGGCAAATTCTTTGCTCGACATGGTGTGCCCTATGATATGCCGGAAGATTCTTTGGAATGGAGTTATGTTCCCATGAAAGCCATGCCGCTTGTACTGAGTAAATTGCAGACAGGTGATCTCGTTGGTGTAGTTCGCGGTTATAAACACAATAATTGGATCGGGCATTTTGGCATGGTCATAAAAGACGATGATGGAACGATTTATTTCCTGCATTCCACGCGACCCGCGGTTAAACAGCAGCTCTATCTGGATGTATTGGATAATGTCCAAGCGTCAAATATGGAAAAAGCCGGGCATAATGCGCCTATCGAGATCCGTAACGCAGAGATCAAGCTTTATAACAAAGATCATAAAGATGATCCTAAACCTTATGAACCTGTAAAATATTATACATTGGGTTATCATTTTCTGCGAGTAAAAGAAGATCCGCTTTCTACCATCATGAAAGAGGGACAGGAATTACGTTTACAAGTTTTGCCCATTTATTCTGATGCCAAAAAAACAAGTAAGCGGGATTCCGTACTACAGGGATTAAAACCATAACGAGGTTTCCATGAGCGATTATACCGCATTGAACATTGCGGTGCTATCTATTGGCTTTGCACAATCCTTTTACGCGGGCATTATGCTTCTGCTAAAGAAAAACGCTCGCTTACCGGATCGCATTCTGACAGTCTGGCTTTTTGCTATTTCCGTGCAAATGATGATCTCACTGTTCAATACCAGGTTTACGATCACTGCCTTCCCTATCTCTCCCTTCGTTTACGGACCCTTGTTATATATTTATGTTAGAACCCTTATTGACGATAAGCCACGACTCAGAAAATATTATATGCCATGGATATTGCCGGTGATCGCTTTCGCAGTTCTTGCTCTTGTATATCGGAATCAACCTATTTTTATTTTTGATGAATACCTAAGTGATGCTCCGCTCCGTGGTGTTCGTTTTTCCTATGCTATTCTTCTAATGGTATCGATCATTGGGTATTCCATCATGACATTTATACAGCTGGGAAAACACAGAAAGAAGATCAAAGACTTATATTCCCATACCTCTCAGAAGATCACTTTGGGCTGGGCTTTGTTCGTTTCAATTACATTTTTTGTTTTATATTTTGGACTTTTTGTCCTTGGTTTTACTCGGGTATTTGTCCAGAACTTTAATTTTGATCCCCTTTTGGTAGGAAATCTCATTCTGGTCTTTTATTCCTTTGCCTTCAGTATCTTCGGTTATCAGCAAGATCGTATCTATCCGGAGGAAATTCCGGTCGAAAAGCCCAAATACGAACGTTCAAGCCTTCGTCCGGAAAGCATGAAAAAATTGCAAGAAAAATTGCTTTTCCTTATGGAAGAGGAAAGATTATTTCGGGAACCGGAACTGAGTATTTTAGATGTTTCCCAACAATTGAAAACACCACGCCATCATGTCACACAAGTACTGAATGAAAATTTGGGAAAAAATTTCTATACTTTTATCAACGAGTATCGGATCGAAGATGCCAAGAAACGTCTAGAAGATCCCAAAAACGATAATCTTACTGTTCTGGCTATAGGCTATGACTCCGGGTTTAATTCAAAATCATCTTTTAACACTTTATTTAAGAAATATGTCGGTGTAACACCTTCAGTTTTTCGAAAAAATCGGGATTTAGAATAAAATATTCTTAAAAACCTTCCCTATATCTTGCAATACCCTTTCAATGCAGTACTTACAAATAATCTAACATTAGGTGCAAACCGCTGACATTGGGCGTTTTAGTATAAATATTAGCTTATTGTTGTCTTAACCTTATAAGGCAAGATGAATGAAACGCGTATTATTACTTTGCTTAGTGAATTTGCTGTTTGCTCAAGGACTTTTTGAGAGTGCGCAGCAAACATCTACAGATGCATATGAGCTTTCCGGTGATATTCGAAGTTCTATATACTTTGATGGTGAAAGTGATTCTTTATACTCAAAATTCATTAACTCACAAGCCAGCTTAAAGATTAAAGCAAAAAAAGGAAATATTGGATTTGCTTATGCGGATCTGCGCTTTACAAGTTTTAATTATTTTGATGAACATTTCATGAATATTGATCTTCGGGAAGCCTATGTTGATATTTCTTTGGGTGCCTTCAACACACGGCTTGGAAAACAAATATTACCTTGGGGACGCGCAGATGTTTATAAATCGACAGATAATATTACCCCTCAGGATATGCGCTATATGTTCATAGATCCCGATGATATGCGAATGGGAAATTTTCTGCTAAATTCCTCTCTCCAAATTGGAAGTAGCTTTAACATACAAGGGATCTGGATCCCCATATATTCACCCAACTTACTACCGATCTCCGTATTTGACATGCCGGAAAATGTCCAATATCGTGATATCATCATGCCGGATCGTGCATTTGAAAATGGTGGTGGAGCTGCTAAAATTGATTTGCGAACATCTGAATACGATGTGACCTTTTCTTACCTTAACGCCTATTCACTTCAACCCGGATTTGCATCGGAAATGCATATACTTTCCCCTACACAAATCACATTTGACTTTTTCCAACAAGCGTGGCGTCAGCAGGTTTTCGGTTTCGATGCGGCTGTTGCTTATAATGCCTGGAGTATTCGCTGTGAGGGTTCATATATGCTTCCGGAAGATGAAAATACTGCCTCCTATATTCCAAATCCTGAGGTCCAGTGGACTTTGGGAGTAGATCGCTCATGGAAAGCACTTAGTGTATTGTTTGAATACAATTGGAAATTTGTTTTAGATTACAATGGTCTTGCTGAACCACTTGATCCACGTTTAATGATGGATTATCAATTGGCTCTTTACAATCGTTTATTTTTTCGTCAAACTAAAGAATTTACACACAATATCTTTGCTCGTATTGCAGTCAATCTATTTCATGAAACCTTCGAAGTTGAGATACCCTTTAGCTATAATCTAAACACGGAAGAATATCTCATTGCAGCACACATGCATTTGGATTTAGCGGATGCCTTGAGATTATCGCTTGGAGTGAATATTTATCATGGAGATGATAACACACTCTTTGATTTTCTTAAACCTCTTTATAATGGCTGCTATTGCGAACTAAAAGTATCATTTTAATGGAGAAATTTATGCGTTCTGAACAGTTTATTATTAAATACCGACTCCCAATTATCATTGTTTTTATCCTCTTATCTCTAGGATTTGTTTTTGGATTACTGAAGTTGGAAATTGAACCGGATATCAACGATATGATATCACCGACCATGCCGTCACGAATACAAACAACAGAAATTGAATCAATTTTCGGGAATAATAATCTTATTATCGTTGTTTTGGAAACGGACGATGTTTTGAACCCGGAGACACTTGCGCGTGTAAAAAAACTAACCCGTGCCTTTCAGCGTAAAAGTGAAATTGAACGTGTTACATCACTTTATACGCTTAAACAGATAAAAAATGATGCTGGCTCAATGATAGTGGACCCTGCTATTAAGCGTATTCCTAAAACTCGCGAGGAACGGGAAATATTACGTGCAGATCTCCGAGCCAATACACTTATTTGCGGTATTGCCGTTTCAGATGATTTTACTAAGACAGCTATCTTGTTAACACCAAAGAGTGATACGGAACAAAGTAAATTAATTTTAGAAATCGAAACGATTCTTCATGAAAGCAAAGGATCGGAAACGATTTATATCGGTGGTTTGCCTATGATCAAAGCGACCATTGCCAATGATATTTACAAGGATATTGTTTACTTACTTCCTATTGGATTGCTATTAATGATAGGAATGCTTTATTTTTCATTCCGTCAGTTACGTGGTGTGATGCTTCCCTTAGGTGTGGTGCTAATGTCGATTATTCTTTCATTTTCTCTCATGCCCTTGTTGGGATGGAAAATTACGATGATTACCATTTTATTGCCGGTTATGCTTATTGCAGTAGCAAACGATTATGGAATTCATATGATCGCAAAATATAATGAACTGCTGGAAGAACATCCTCGGTGGACAAAAAAAGAACTCGCGATAAAAACCTTTAGCGACTTAAAACGTCCAATTATCATTACCGGTGCAACAACTATTCTGGGGATTCTCGGACTTTTAATGCATATCATCGTGCATGCACGTCAATTGGGTGTTCTGGCATCCATCGGTATCGCATGGGCTATTGCCTTAAGTCTGTTATTTATTCCTGCGTTTCTAAGCTATTTGCCAAAAAAAACACGCAAAAAAACAATCAGGAACGGGGAACATCGGGATTTCTTCTTAGATCGCGTACTTCTTTCTTTAAGTAAAGGTATTATTCATCACTCCAGAAAAATTATTATTTTTTCTTTTATTGTTTCACTTTTATTTGCATTCGGAATTTTTGGTTTAAAAATTGATGGAAATATGGAAAATTTCTTCAAAGAAAAACATCCCGTTAAAATTAGTACATCTATTATTAATGAACATTTCGGAGGTGCTCAGATCTTATCGGTTTTGTTCGAGGGAAATATAAAAGATCCCGACTTGCTTAAGCGTATGGAAACGTATCAAGACGAGTTGCTGAAAAATCCGAATATTGGCAATATTACTTCATTGGTAGATGTGGTAAAGGAAATTTCCAAAGGATTATATGATAATGGGGATTCACTTTATGATCAAATTCCACCCACGTCTCAAGCAGTTGCCCAATATCTTGAGCTGTATTACATGAATGGTGATCCGAGTGATTTTGAACAATTGGTCGATTTCGATTATCAACATGCCCAGATGATCGTTCGTATTAATAATAGCGATGGGTTTATCATTACAGAGATCGTAAATAACATTAAATATCTTGCTCGAAATGATCCAAGTGTAGCCTTATTGGGAGGTGCTGCGCTCATTACTTCGGAAATGAATTTGGCCATTGTCAAAGGCCAGATCATCTCACTTGTTTTTGCGATTATTGCTATTGCTATTATGCTAATGATCGTTTTTCGTTCATTTTGGGCGGGGTTGTTTGCTTCATTACCGCTTCTGCTTGCCGAAGGTATTCTTTTTGGATTTATGGGTTATTTTCATATTAGCCTCAATACGGCAACGGCTCTTCTTTCGTCTGTTTTGATTGGTGTTGGTGTTGATTATACTATTCATTTTTTATGGCGTTACCGGACTGAATATCATAGTGGAAAAACGCCGGAAGAATCAGTTAGAAAAACACTGGCCGGATCGGGCAAGGGAATTGTATTTAATGCCTGGTCTGTTATTGTCGGATTTTTCGTTCTGATTTTTTCTGCATTTTTACCTATTCAATATTTTGGATATCTTGTTATGATTTCCATTTCTGTTTGTTTACTTGGCGCACTTGTTCTTATTCCGTCCATGTGCCTTGTTTTTAAACCCAAATTTCTTGAACCAAAGGAGTCCTTATGAAGAAAATTCATATTTTAATGATCAGTCTGCTGTTTGCGGGGATGTTATCAGCTCAAAGTGCTTTCAATATCATGCAAAATGCACGCGAAAAAACAAAATTGTCCGGTTTCGAAACTATTTCAACTTTGATCATTCGTGATGCAAAGCAGCGCGAACGTGTTCGCAAAACAGCCATGGCATCTAAAGGATATCCGGGAAACATAGAAAAACGAATTATCCGTTTTATAGAGCCGGCTGATGTCAAGGGTATGGGAATGCTTATTGTTGACAATGACGATCAAGATGATGATATGTGGGTGTATATTCCGGCAAATCGTCAATCACGTCGCATTGTTTCCAGTGAAAAAAGTAAATCTTTCATGGGATCTGAGTTCTCTAATGCAGATATGTCGGCACCTAATTTACACGATTTTCATTATCAGCTTCTGGTGGATGATATGATTAACAACCAAGTTTGCTGGAAAATTGAAATTCGTCCGATCAACACCAAAAAAGAAGATGAATACGGTTTTTTAAGAAAAATAACCTGGATAAATAAGGCTGATAACATGATGATAAAATCTGAATATTATGATTTTGACAATGAACTTCATAAGACATTGAATGTTCTGGCTTACAAGGAAATGGACCCCATAAATCATAAATTCATTATTACCAATATGAAGATCAATAATCTTCAGAACGGACGCAGTTCAGATATGATCATGAACCAGGTGCAACTTAATCAACAAGTACCTGATAAATATTTTACTGTAGCTTATCTTGAAAGACCTTAAGATTGAGAGTAAGAAAATGCGGAGTTCGGGGTACGGAGTACACAAAAGAACGATAAGCTGTCATTCTGAACGCAGTGCCGTGCCCACCGACCTGTGCATCGTAGCTTCAGAAGCTCTACTGAGCGTAGGTTGGAAGAATCTATTCATGATATAAAAAATCACTTTCGTCATCCTGAAACCCCGAAGCTTCGGGGGTGGACACCGGGGTTCAGGATCTCTATGTAAATACGGTTCTAAAAAATATTGATAATCAAATTATCTGGGACGGTCGCGACCGTCCCCTACATGTGTTATTTAGATTTTTCTTTAATATAATCTTTCATCAACAATACTGTATTTTCAATCGTTTCCCAATCCAATGTTTCCGGAATATCATCCGGATGATGGTAAGGCTGCTCCCCACCGAAAGCATAGAAAAAGATGGCTTTAACGCCTTTGACAGTAAAAGGGAAATGATCACTATTAGGGCTGTTCGAGCGTAGTTTCAGTTGTCCCATTTCATGTGCTTCCCTGATTTCTTCAAAGATCGAAACATCTGACGGCCAGTCGTTGCCGCCGACAAGGCCATAACCACCCAGACCGGAACCCACCATATCAAGATTCAAAGCCATCATGACCTTTTTCAAAGGAAGAATGGGATTGCGGGTATATTTCCATGACCCCTTCAGCCCTTGTTCCTCGCCGGTAAAGAAACAGAACACCAATGTCATGGGCGGCGGGGTTTCGGCATAATACCGGGCAAGCGCTAAAAGCACGGCAACACCGCTTGCATTATCGTTTGCTCCGGGATAATAAACGTCTCCCAATCCACCCATATGATCGTAATGAGCTGAAATACATATTACGGAATCGGGCATTGTGATACCTTCAATGACAGCGATCACATTATTTGTACGCGTTTTTTTGAATATAACTTCGTTCATTACATAGACACTGTAGATTGTATCTGGAATTAGTGACTCACACACCTGATATGCCGGATGAGCATATTGATTGCTTTGCCGGCTGATGATCGGTCGTTCCTCGGCAAAAAGCAATAACGATCCACTATCCTTCTTTTTGCTTTTTTTCATCAGATAACGCCGTACTTGAGAAACGGAACCCAATGAAAGGGAGTCTTTGATCTTTTCCAAAGCGTTACGATCAAATAGTTCGATCTCTTCATTTGAAAACTCTTTATTCACCGGGGGACAAAAAGGATACGGAATAAAATCATAACCCGGACGAAGTGTATCACCATTGATCACACACAGTGGTGTTGTCAATACGAGATTCAATCGATAATTTACCGGCTGAAGCTGAACATCAATACCAGCCTCAACTAATTCATTAATAATGTAGTCTTCAGCATGAAAAATACCATCACGGGATATGCTTCTGCCAAAACAGACTTCCGATGATAAGAATTTAATGTCTTTTTGAAGATTTTCATGTTCATTGGCAAAAGCAAAAGTTATCAGTATAATCATCAAAATCAATATACGTTTCATGCTTGTCCTCAAATTTTGTTATTTTCTGTTAAAAATATACAAAAAAATCCTTGCCTCTATGAACAAAACATTTTATAATTTCGGGCTTGATAAGTGTCCCGTTCGTTCAGCGGTTAGGACTCAGGATTTTCATTCCTGCAACAGGGGTTCGATTCCCCTACGGGATACAACTAAAACACCCGATCTCAGATCGGGTGTTTTTTATTATAATGCAAAAAAAACTTGAGTCAAGTTTTTGATAATATTATCAGATTTTTAAATAAATGAGTCATGAATCACAATAATGTTCACATTTTGACAACGAACAAATTATTGCTTGACAAAAAAAACTTGACTCAAGTTTTTAATTCCAAATTCAATCAAAAATAGTTAATGATCACAGGCATTGTTTCCGCTCACCAATTCACCATTCAGCCAGCTTTCAACAATACTTTTAGGATCACCACTTTCTGCCCCCAGCACAACCTTAACACCATATTGGGTAAAAAGCTTCTGGGCGTGCATGCCCATTCCGCCTGTGATAATGACATCCGCTTTTTCATCAGCAAGCCATTTAGGAAGGACACCCGGTTCATGGGCAGGAGGTGTTTTATTTTCCGTTTTAAAGATATGCATATCCTTGTCAATATGGAAAAATATAAAATACTGACAATGTCCAAAGTGTTGTGATAGTGTTTCGTTAACTATAGGAACTGTAATGATCATTTTTTTACCTTCGTTTATTTGTAATAAGTAATGTTATTTCTTTCTGAAATCCAAATGTTTTCTTTCTTCGCCTTTGGCCCATTCATTATGAACACTTTCCAAATTCTTACATAAGAATGAAATGCTGTCATCCAAACAGACATTATTCATCAATATGCATACGAATTTTTTCTTTATGCGTTTGATATTGGGACCGAAAACCTTTGAAATAACCGTATGTACGCCATTTTTTACGAGTAGGTTCATGATTCCCTTTGCTTTTTTCGGATCAGCATGTACCTCTTCTTCTTCGTCAACGGTATTGCTAATACGTTCAAGAAATACCGCTTCCGTTTCGCTTAATTCATACAGATCATAGTAATCTGAATCGCCAAAATGAGTATCATTATAGGTGTTTCCGTCATTGGTAGCAAATGCAACCTTTATTTTTTTCTCCAAATTTTATCCTTCCCATAATCGATCTGTTGTATCTTTTAGATTTTTTTTAGTTCGTCTTTTTTGTAAGCTTCATAAGCTTCTTTTACTGTTGTATCTCCTGCACCAACATAAATTTCTATCTCGGCTTTTTCCAAGACCGTCCCGGCATTCCCTCCGGGGCCATTACCTGTGATCAAAACATCAATTTTTTCTTCAAAAAGTTTTTGTGCTGTTTTTGGTCCGGCACCATGTGCCTCGTTTATAATTTCTGTATTATCAATAAATTTTATTTCATCTTTTTCTTCATCAAAAATTATAAAATATTCTGTTCTGCCAAATCTTGGATCCATTTTAGAATCCCAATTGGTTCCTTTTGTTGTAAATGCAATTTTCATTTTTAATTTCCTTTTTGTTTCTATTATTTATGGTTGATTCTCTATTAAATTTTAAGAATTTGTTGCCAGCTTTTTTCTAATATTTCCTTTATTTCACTATCGCCAAATTCTACGATGGTTTTCCCTGCTGTCATAGCCTCAGTAAACTTTTCATCATATGGTAAATTTGCAATATGATCGATATTG